>JANYJN010000495.1 GCA_025358475.1 Candidatus Solibacter sp. | reverse complement strand
GCCTGCCTGGATGCGGCGCTCGCCTCGGGCGCCGAAATCGTCGTCGTGGACAACGCCTCAGAGGACGGCACCGTCGCGGAAGTTGTCAGGCGCGGCGTGCGTTTGATCGCCAATTCCGAGAATCGGGGTTTTGCGGGGGGTGTGAATCAAGGCTTTGCGGTACTGAACAGCACTTATGTGCTGCTCTTGAATCCGGATGCGGTGATTCAGACGAGTTTGGAACCTCTCCGCGAGGCGTGCGACTGGTGCGGTGCCGCCGGCGCCGGAGGAAAATTGGTAGACGCCAGCGGACAAGCGCAGGCCGGATTCATGGTGCGGGGCCTGCCGACTCCCACCACCCTGGCTTTGGAAGCTCTCTTGCTCAATAGATTCTGGCCGGGGAATCGGGTTAACCGGCGCTACCGCTGCCTGGACTTGGACGTTTCGATACGGTCGACGGTGGAGCAACCGGCGGGGGCGTTTTTCATGGTGCGTCGGGCGGTGTGGCGGGAACTGGGCGGATTGGATGAAAGCTTCTTCCCGTTGTGGTTTGAAGACGTGGATTTCTGCCGGAGAATTCGAGATAGAGGGTTTAGTTTGCATTACATCCCGGAAGCTGTTGCGAAACATACAGGCGGCCACTCGGTGCCGCAACTGCCACTGGAGATGCGCCTGATTTATTGGTATCGTAGTTTACTAAGGTATTCGGCCAAGCACTTCAGTCCGTTTGCATTCTACGGGGTGTGTCTGGCCGTCGTGACGGGCTCCTTTCTGCGCGGTATTGCGGATTCGGCCTTGCATCGTAGCTTCAAGCCCATGTCGGCTTATGGAAAAGTTGTAGGTCTTGCGGCCCGCTGTCTGTTCCGCGGGTTTTAGGATACGTTTTCGCACATTCTGGTTCTCAGGTTCTTGTTCATGGCGCACAACGACGTCGTATCCGTCACGATAGTGACTTACAATAGCGGCCGGTTCATCAAACGGTGCCTCGAATCCGTTCTGGCACAGCGTTATTCGCTGAAAGAGATTATCGTCGTCGATAACGCCTCCGTCGACGGTACCGTCGACATTTTGGAACAGTTCGAAGACCGGTGCCAGGTTTACTACAACGAGGAGAATTTGGGATTCGCCGCGGCGCAGAACCAGGCGATCCGGCACTCCAACGGCGATTGGGTGCTGACGCTGAACCCCGACGTGCTGCTGCTGCCGAACTTCATTCAGGCGCTGGCGGACGCGGGCCAGTTCGATGCCAAAATCGGCGCCGTTTGCGGCAAGTTGCTCACCATGACGAGCCACTTCGAGATTCCCGAGAAGCCGGTGGTAGATTCCACCGGCATCTATTTCAACCCCATGCTGCGCCACCTGGACCGGGGCAGCCAGGAGGTGGATAACGGCCACTACCTGCAATACGAATACGTTTTCGGCGCCACCGCCGCCGCCGCGCTCTACCGCCGCGCCATGATTGACGATATCGCGCTGGACGGCGAATTCTTCGACACCGATTTCTTCGTTTACCGCGAAGATGCCGATGTCGCCTGGCGCGCGCAATTGATGGGTTGGAAGTGTCTGTACGCACCCTATGCCCGCGGCTATCACGTGCGGAAGGTGCTGCCCGGCAACCGAAGCGCGCTGCCGCCGGAGATCAACATGCACTCAGTGAAGAATCGATTCCTGATGCGCATCAAGAACATCTCGCCGAACCTCTACTGGCGCAACTGGTTTTCCATCACGGCTCGCGACCTGATGGTGGTAATGTGCTGCCTGCTGTGGGAGCACACCTCGCTGAAGGCCTTCTGGCTGCTCGGCAAGAACCTGCCCCGCGTGCTGGCGAAGCGCCGCCGGATTCAGGCCGCCCGCCGGGTGGACGACGCATACATGGCGAGCTGGTTCCAGTACGCTCCGGTAAGCAAGCAGGCGCCGAAGAAGATGACGCGCATGCTGGCGCGCTCCGAAACCGCCAAGACGTAAGTGCGCATCGCTCTGGTGGGCACGCGCGGCATTCCGGCCAACTACGGCGGATTCGAAACCTTCGCGGAAGAGCTCTCCACGCGCCTTGTGGAGCGCGGCCATCAGGTCACCGTCTACTGCCGCCAGGCGAATGCGGAATCCCTATACCGCGGCGTGCGCCTGCAATATCTCCCCACCATCCGGCACAAGTATTTCGACACCATCGCGCACACCGCGGTCTCCACCTGGCATCTGTTGCGGCACCGCCCCGATGTCGCGCTGTATTGCAATGGGGCCAACGCCATCTTCACGGCAGCCCCGCGCCTGGTGGGCGTTCCCGTGGCGCTCAACGTGGATGGCATCGAGCGCCAGCGTAAGAAGTGGAACCGCGCGGCGCGCGCGTGGTACCTGGTATCGGAGTGGCTGAGCAAGTTCTGCCCGACGGTGGTGGTCACCGACGCGCGGACCATTCAGGAGTACTATCGCAAGCGTTGGGGCAAAGAGAGCGTGTTCATCCCGTACGGCGCCGAAGTGGGGAAAGTGGAGTCCGCGGAGGTGCTTGACAGGCTGGGACTGGAGGCGGGGCGCTATTTCCTCTACGTCAGCCGGCTGGAGCCCGAGAATCACCCGCTCGAAGTGCGTCAAGCCTTCGAACAGGTGGCCACGCAGATGAAGCTGGCGCTGATCGGCGACGCGCCCTACGCCCACGAGTACATCCGCCGGGTGCACGATACCAGCGACCGGCGCATCGTCATGCCGGGCGCCATCTACGGCGTGGGCTATCGCGAACTCGGCTCGCACTGTTTCGCCTACATTCACGCGACGGAGGTGGGAGGGACGCATCCCGCGCTGATCGAGGCGATGGGGCGCGGGGCGCTGGTGCTCTACCGCAATACGCCGGAGAACGCGGAAGTGGCCGGCGACGCCGGCATTGCGTTCGAGCCGGGCGAGTTGGTGGCAGCGCTGCGTCGCGTGCTGGACATGCCGGAGTTCGACCGCGAACGACTGCGACAGACGGCCATGGCGCGGGTGCGCGAGCACTACTCCTGGGACGCCGTCACCGACGCGTATGAAGGGCTGCTGAAGGGCATGAGGAAGTAGTCGCTACGCGGCTTGGTGGACTGGTTCGTGGTGCAACCGCATGAGCTGATCTGCCTTCAATGCGACCATCGCATAAGTTTTGCCGTTGTCATCGGC
>JANYJN010000489.1 GCA_025358475.1 Candidatus Solibacter sp. | reverse complement strand
CGATGGTGAAGCAGCCGCTGTACGACAACATCACGTTCCACCGCGTGGTGCGGGGCGAGATGATCCAATCGGGCGACCCCACCGGAACCGGCTCGCACAACTGCGGTTTCACGATTCGGGACGAGTTTCTGCCCGGCCTGCGGTTCGATAGCGCAGGCAAACTCGCCATGGCAAACACGGGCGGGCCGGATTCGGGCGGCTGCCAGTTTTTCATCACCTACGGTCCCATGCGCGTATGGGACGGCAAGTACACGATCTTCGGCGTGGTGGTGGAGGGGCAGGATGCAGTTTCGAGGATCAATAGCGCTCCGGTCCACGGCGATAAGCCGGTGGACCCGGTGAAACTGATCGGCGTAACCATCGAACGGATCGGGCCGGAGCCGGTGAAGAAGAGGAAAAAGTAGAGCACCAGCCCGCCGTGGGAACTGGAGGGAACAATGACCGCGGAAGGGTGCGGGATCTCGACTCGGCCCCGGAATTCCAGCGTTGCGGGAACAGCGCTGAGTTACAATTTCAGCCATGGCTATTCCGCCTAGAATCCGCTTCGTATTCTTAGTACCGATCATATGGGCGGCAGCGCTGTCCGTCCCGGCATTTCCACAGGCCGGCACGCACAAAATGCCGCTTGCCGGCAGCCCGCCGATGGGCTGGAACAGTTGGGACAGCTATGGCACCTCGGTGACCGAGGCGCAGGTCAAAGCCAACGCCGCCTACATGTCGAAGAACCTGCTCTCCCACGGCTGGCAATACATCGTCGTGGATATCCAATGGTCTGAGCCAAACGCGCGCGCCGGCGGGTACAATCCCGAGCCGCATCTCGACATGGACAAATACGGCCGCCTGATCCCGGCCGTCAACCGGTTTCCTTCGTCGGCCGGCGGGAAGGGTTTCAAGCCGCTGGCCGACTACGTTCACTCGCTCGGACTAAAGTTCGGCATCCATATCATGCGCGGCATTCCGCGGCAGGCGGTAGCGGGGAACACGCCGGTGGAAGGCGCCGCGGTCCATGCCGCCGATATTGCCAACAAGTACTCCGTGTGCCGCTGGAATAACGACATGTACGGCCTCGAAATGTCGCGCCCCGGAGCCCAGGCGTACTACAATTCCATCATCCGCCTCTACGCCGGATGGGGGGTGGATTTCATCAAGGCGGACGACATCCTGCGGCCCATCCATCGTGACGAGATCGCGGCGATTCACCGGGCAATTTTGAAGACGGGGAGGTCCATGGTGTTGAGCCTTTCACCCGGACCGGCGCGCGCGGAGGATGTCGAGTTTCTGCGCGAGAACGCGAACATGTGGCGCGTCTCCGACGATTTCTGGGATGAATGGCGACTGCTTCACGAGAACTTCACGCTGGTCGGCATCTGGGGCGGCGCCGGCCGGCCCGGTGCATGGCCTGATGGCGACATGCTTCCGTTGGGCCGTATCGGAATCGTCGCCGAGCGTGGGACCGATCGCCACTCGCGTTTTACCCCGGTGGAACAGCGCACGGTGATGAGTCTCTGGAGCATCGCCCAGTCCCCGCTCATCTTTGGCGGCGATCTGCCGAGCAATGACGAATACACCACCTCCCTCATCACCAACGACGACGTGCTGGCCGTGAATCAGAAGGGCGCGCACGGCCGCGAGCTGTTTTCCAGCGGCGAGCAACGGGTCTGGGTGGCCGACAGCCCGGATTCCGGCGCGAAGTACCTGGGCGTATTCAATCTGGGAGAGCGTGACGAAGATATCCGGATTCAGTGGCCCGAACTCGGGCTCCCGCAAACTTGTGTCTTGCGCGACCTCTGGGACAGGAAGGACGCGGAAGGGCTTGGCGGCGGTCACACCTTCCACGTGGCGCCGCACGCATCCGGTCTTTACAAGCTGACCCCGGTACGGTAGATGTCAGCGCCGAACCGGGGTGCACGCAGCACCCGCTCCCAGCCGGGTGATGGTGGCGCGGTGCCGGCCGTAGCGGTGTAGAAGACATTCTCGCGGGCGACGGCCAGCATCGATCCGAACCGAACCACGAGGTAGAGCGGAAGCTCGACGGAAAGACGCCAGTAGAGCAAAGGAGCACTGCGCCCCCGCTAGACGACGTATTGCTCGCCGACGGCTCCCTTCAGGCTAAGCACGCCTTCGCTTTCGAGCTGCCGCACTACGGCGATGATGCTCTGCTGGGCGGCTTCGACTTCCTTGATCTTCACCGGGCCCAGCGACTCCATGTCCTCGCGCAACATATCCGCGCCGCGCTGCGACATGCAACTCAGGATGTGGTTGCGCAACTGTTCGCTGGTGCCTTTGAGCGCAATGGTGAGCAACTTGCGATCCGCCTTGCCTAGGACTTCTTTCAAGCCCATGGGGTCGATCAATAAGAGGTCTTCGAAGACGAACATCAGGTGGCGAATGGTCTCGGCCAGGTTGGTGTCCTGCCGGTCGATGTGGTCGAGGATTTCGCGGCTGGAGGTGGAGTCCAGACGGTTGAGCATTTCAGCCACGGCGCGCACTCCGCCGTAGGATTCACGGCTGAATTCGCCGAGCGCTTTCAGCTTCTGCCCGATCACGGCGGCGATTTTGAGGATGATTTCCGGCGAGATCTGATCGAGGCTGGCCATACGCTGGGAGATGTCCGCCCGCATGGTGGCGGGTAGCGAAGTCAGCAGGGCCGCCGCCTGGGAGTAGTTGAGGTGTGAAAGCACGAGCGCGATGGTCTGCGGATGCTCATTGTGGATGAATTTTGCCAGTTGCTGGGGGTCGGCTTTCTGGATGGCGTCGAAGGAGGCGGCGTCGGCGCCGAGCGCTTTGGTGAGGCGGTCGAGCAGGCGTTTGGCGTGTTCCGGTTCGAAGGCGCGCATGAGCAGTTTGCGGGCAAACTCGATACCGCCGCGCGCCACGTAATCGCCGGCATTGGAAATGTGGTGGAACTCCTCGAGGACGGACTCCGCCTGCTCCGCCGAAATAGCGGTCAACTTGGCCACTTCGCGGCTGACCTTCTGCACTTCGTCTTCATTGAGCTGTTGCAGCATTGCCGCGCTGCTGGCTTCGCCCAGCGCCACCAGCAGGATGGCAGCCTTGCGAAGACTGGGCAGAGCGTCGGCTTCCGCCTTGGTGGTGTTCAGGATCATGGCCGGCACTCCCACTCAAGCATCAGTTCTCTTCTTCCCGGATCCAGGTGCGCAAGATCTGCACCGAGATGTCCGGCTCTTTGGAGATTTTCTCCCGCAGGTGTTTGGCAAAGACTTCGGCCTTCTTGGTGATGACGGGCGCGAGTTTGAGAGAACTTAGCGCCTGGGCGTCCATTTGAGCTTGGAGCGCATCGCGCTCGGCAAGCTGGGATTCCATCTGGTTCTCCACCTGGCCCGGCGCGGGCAATGCCGGCGAGGAACCGTGCGCGCCGGCCGCTTGCAGCGTAGCCGGCGTGCTCACGGTGGAGGAGGCGTGCATGTTG
>JANYJN010000491.1 GCA_025358475.1 Candidatus Solibacter sp. | reverse complement strand
TCCGTTTCCGAAGTCCTGAACGCAGTGTTCGTTTCCGCCCCGGCGGAGCGCATCGCCGAACTGGCCGCCATCCCAGGCGTACTCGGCGTGCGTCCCATGCGGCAGATGCATCTCACGCTTAACAAGGCCACCGAACTGATGAACGCCCCCGCCGCGTGGAACCTTCAGGCAGTGGGCGGGAAGGACAACGCCGGCGCAGGCATCAAGATCGGCATCCTGGATACCGGCATCGACCAGAATCACCCCGCGTTCCAGGATTCCTCGCTGGCCTTCCCCGCCGGATTTCCCAAGTGCACCTATGGGCACCCGGAAGATTGCAGCTATACCAACACCAAGGTGATTGTGGCGCGCAGCTATGTGCGGCAGATCGCGGGATTCAGTTCATCGGATCCTAAGAACCTCCCCGACGATACATCCGTCCCGCCGGACCCAGCCGATTCCATTCCCGACGACTACTCGCCGCGCGACCGCATCGGCCACGGCACGGCGGTGGCTTCCGTCGCCGCAGGCAACACCAACAACGCCGGCAGCGTCCCCTTTTCCGGCATGGCGCCTAAAGCCTGGCTAGGCAACTACAAGATATGGGGATCGCCCTACGTCAACGAAAATCCGTCCGAGGATGTCTGGATCCTCGCCCTCAACGACGCCGTGACCGACGGCATGGACGTGATCAACATGTCCAGCGGCGGCGCGGCGCTCACCGGACCGCTGGATACCGGCGCGGCTTGCGGCGCCCCGGCCGGTACTCCCTGCGACCCGCTGGCCGTCGCTTTCGAAAATGCGGCCAAGACCGTCGTGATGGTGGTGGCCGCCGGCAACGCGGGCGGCGATGGCTACTACTCTCCCACTTTCAACACCATCTCCTCGCCCGCCACGGCGCCTTCGGTGATCGCCGTCGGAGCCACCGTCAACTCCCACGTCATGGCTCCCAGCGTGAAAGTGCTCGGCACCGGCGTGCCCGCCAATCTGGTGAACATTCCCGCCCTCACCAGCGACGCCTTCTTCTCTCCTTCCGCCTATGGAAGCAACACCGCGCCACTGGTGGACGCCGCCACGAAGGGCGATGCCTTTGCGTGCGGCACGCTCCCCGCCTACTCGCTGTACGGCGCTATCGCGCTGGTCCAGCGCGGTCCCACCGGCGCCAACATCTGTACTTTCGCCGCTAAGGCCGCCAACGCCCAGGCTGCCGGCGCCGTCGGCATGATCATATTCATGTCCGCCGATTCTGGCCCGCTAACGCCCACCTTCGCCATCGTGGACGTCGACCAGTTCGTCGGACCGGTGGTCGGCCTCTCCAATGCCGATGGCGTGGCGCTCAAGAATTACCTGGCGGCGCACCCGGGGCTCAGCGTCAGCATCGATCTGGCCGGTATGGACGTGGACCTCAGCACCTACAGCGATGCCGTGCAATTCTCTCCCAAGGTGATGGCCAACCAACTGGCCAGCTACTCCTCGTTGGGGCCGAATCCCGGCGATGGCGCGGTCAAGCCGGAAATCGTGGCCGTCGGCGGGTTGGACATTTTTCTGACGCCGGATCCGAACGATACCTTCGTGTACCCTTCCGCGGGCATGTATATGGCCACGGAGAAGTACGACCCCCTGGGCGAGTTATACAGCGACAACGGTTACGCCGCCGCCGACGGCACCAGTTTCGCGTCGCCCATCGTGGCCGGCGCCGCCGCGCTGGTCAAACAGGCCCACCCGAAGTACACGGTGGCCCAGATCAAATCCGCGCTGGTCAATACCGCCGCCCAGGACACCACCACCGACGACTTCGGCAGCGCGGTGGACGTGGAGTGGCTGGGCGCCGGCCGCCTCGATGCCGGACTGGCGGCGAACGCCAACGTCACGCTTCAAGTGCTCGATTTCCCGGCGAAGGCGAGTCCTCTGAATCCTCCCGCTACCACGACACTCAACTTCGGCATTCTGAAATCCGGCAGCACGCTGCCCATCACCAAGCAGATCCAGATCGTCAACAGCGGCGCCGCCCCGGTGACGCTGGCTGTCGCGGTGGCAACGGGAATGGCGGCGGCCGGCGCCACCATCACCACCGATAAGTCCACGGTCACGGTAGCCGCGGGCGCCACCGGCACCTTCAATGTCGCCCTGGGCGGCAGCGTCCCCACGGCCGGGGCCTACTCCGGCGCGGTCACCCTGCAAGGCACAGGCGTATCGCTGCACGTCCCTTATCTGTTCCTGGTAGGCACCGGCGTCGCGGGGAATTTTATCCCGCTGTTCGGCAGTCCGGACGGCACGGTGGGCCAGGATGCCGGGGATATCGCGGTCAAGGTGGTGGATACATATGGCGTGCCGGTGGCCGGCATACCGGTGGCTTTCTCGGTTTCGCCGAGTGGTTCCGCCACGCTGCGCAGCGTGGCGGGTGAACCGTCCTGCACGTCGTCCCCCTCCACCATCAGCGTCACCTGCAACACGGACACCTACGGCGTGGCGTACGCCAATGCGCTCCTCGGCTCCGCCCCCACGTCCGGAGTCATCGTAAGCGCCAAGGCGGCCGGTTACAGCCACAAATTCGATTGCTACCCGAATATCTGCGTGATCCGCGCGCAGCCCACTATCTCCGCCGGGGGCATCGTGGATGCCGGCGCGCGCAAGACTCCCATCGCGCCCGGATCGTACATTGAAATCTACGGCGCCAACCTCACCGAGAACTCTACCAATTCGGTGACCCACGCGCCCTATGCGCTGCCGCTCACGATGGATGGCGTCACGGTCAGCTTCGACGTCCCCTCGGCCAAAATCAGCGTGCCGGGGCACCTGACGTTCGTCAGCCCTGGGCAGGTCAACGTCCAGGTGCCGTGGGAACTCCAGGGCCAGACTTCCGCGCAGGTCAAAGTGTCGCTGTACGGCGGGCCCGGTAACGTGGTCACGGTGCCGCTGGCCGATACGGCACCGGCGTTCTTCGCGGGCTTCACGCCCGGCACCGTCGCCGCCCTTGACCAGAACAGCGTGGCAGTGACGGCCGCCAATCCCGTCAAACGCGGCCAAGTCGTGCAGTTGTACATGAACGGTCTGGGCCCCGTGACCGGCGGCCCGGCCAGCGGCGAATTTGCCTCATCCACGGTGCTGACGTACACGAAGGCACAGGACGCGGCGGTTAGCATCGGCGGCCAGCCGGCGCAGGTGCTGTTCAGCGGGCTCGCCCCCACCTTCCCGGGCCTCTACCAGGTCAATGCCATCGTACCCGCGGGCATCTCCGCGGGCACCGTGCCGATTTCCCTCACCATCGCCGGCGCCACCACCAAAGCGTCGACGCTACCGGTGAACTGAGAACCAGCCATCGCTCCAGACTCGGAGGGTACGCCGGTCGCGGCTCGGATTGGAGCCCGGCCGGGTAGATTCCTAGACAGATTCACCTCGTCAGCAAGTCCATCATCATTTTTACCCAACGGGGGCCGTCCACGTGCACCGCGGCCGAGCAGTTCGGTTTGAAAGTATCACTAATCAGCGAACTAGTCTCGGGCTGTCCTAGCAAGGGCGGCGAGCGACGCATGGGCGCGACGCGGTAGGGGACCGTCATGCCCGCTGTCAATTCTCCGCTGGTTTCCACGTCAACGTAAAGCTGCTCCCACTGGAACAGCGAACGATCGAGGAAGGCGGCCATCGCTGCTGGGTCCGGCAGGTCCACAAATTTCGGCGAGGTAAACCACATCGGGGGACCTGCTCTCACGCCAGCCCAGAGGCCCGCAGCAATCTTAGCAGCAGCCTGCGCGACTTTCTTATCACTGGCCGCCAGCTTTTGGAGATCTTCCTTGCTCAACCCCCCATCGAGTAGCGGGTCGAGACCGACCATCGTGAGTTTCACGCCGGAATGGAAGACAATTCGTGCTGCCTCGGGGTCGCTGTAGATGTTGGCTTCCGCAGCCGGCGTGGCATTGCCGCGCAACAGCGACCCGCCCATTACCACCACTTCATCAATCAACGACGCCAGCCCAGGTTCCTCGCGCAAGACCAGCGCTAGATTCGTTTCCGGGCCAAGAACGACGATGGAGACTTCATGCGGATACTTATGGATGATCTCGCGTATGAGTTGCGGGGCCGACGTGACGACCGGCTTGGTCGTTGGCTCTGGGAAGACAACACCCCCAAGACCGTTGACGCCGTGCACTCCACCTTTCGCGGGCCGGATCCTTCGCGTCCTCATCAGTGGTCCGGCTGCGCCGCCCGCTACCGGAATGTCGGTACGATCAGCAATCTCAACCAGCCGCAGAGCGTTGGCTAGAGTCTGCTCGATCGGGCCGCCGGCGCCGTACACTGCGGTGATGGCCTCGATTTTCAGGTCCGGCGAGCGCATCGCCATGAAAAGCGCAATCGCATCGTCCGTGCCCGGGTCGGTATCGATAATGACCCGCCGCTGTGCCGCATAGGCTACCAGCGGCAATACCAGCAGCAAGCAAAACTGTATCAGAACACTACGGCTTACCTTCATGTTTTCCTCCTCCTGAATAACGCCCATCCGGCCGGCAACCATCTACGCTAGCGGATCAGCAGATCCATCATCATCTTTTCCCAACGCGCGCCGTCCACGTGGATTGCCGCCGAGCAGTTGGGCTTGACCGGCTCGGTGCTCACAATGTCGGGCTCGCCCAGCCTTGGTTCCGAGCCGCGCATCGGCCCGGAGCGGTAGGCCACTGTCATGCCCGCAGTCAGTTCCCCACTGGTTTCCACATCGATGTACACCTGCTCCCACTGGAATAGCGAACGGTCGAGAAACGCCGCCATCGCTGCGGGATCGGGCAACTCAATGAACTTTCGCGGGGTGAAGGTGGGGCGTGCTCTGTAGCCCGCCCACCTGGCCGCCAGGATTTTCCCGGCAAGTTGCGGGACTGCCTTGTTACTCGCCATCAGTTGCTTGATATCATCCTCGCTCAGGCCACCCTCGGGTAGCGGGTCCAGACCAACCATCGTCAGTTTCGCTCCGGAATGGAAAACAATCCGCGCGGCTTCGGGGTCATGATAAATGTTGGCTTCTGCTGCCGGCGTTGCATTGCCACGTGACAGCGACCCACCCATGATCACCACCTCTTCAATCAGCGACGCCAAGCCGGGCTCTTCGCGCATAGCAAGCGCCACGTTGGTCAACGGACCGAGGGCAATGAGGGAAACTTCGTGCGGATACTTGTGGACGATCTGGCAGATCAGGTCCACCGCCGGCGTGGCGACCGGCTTGGTCTTCGGCTCAGGGAGAACAATGTCCCCAAAGCCATTGCTGCCGTGCGGTCCTCCTCCGCGACCACCCGGCACTTTCCGCACCAGGGGTGCGCTCGCCCCGGCGGCCACCGGAATGTCGGTGCGGTCGCCAATTTCGACCAGCCGCAGCGCATTGGCCAGCGTCAGTTCGAGCGAGGCGTTACCGTACACTGCGGTGATGGCCTCGATCTTCAAATCGGGCGAGCGCATCGCCATCATGATCGCGATCGCATCATCCGTACCCGGGTCGGTATCGATAATGACCCGCCGCTGTGCCGCATAGGCTACCAGCGGCCACAAGAGCAGCGAGCAGAACGCTATCAGCACGACACGATTGAGTTTCACAAACGTTGTCCTCCTGCCGGTGCTTGCCGGCTTTCAGTAGCTGCAAACGGCTAAAGGCTGTCCATCCTTGCGTGCCCGGCAGCCTGCAACGCTGTCGCGCAAAAGCCAATTTACGCGGCCCGCGAGGCGCATAAAGCGCATTGCCTAGCGGATCAGCAAATCCATCATGAGCTTCTCCCACCGCAAACCGTCTACATGCACCGCCGCCGCGCAGTTCGGCTTGAACGTGCCAATCCGGGACCAGTCGTTGGGTTGCCCGAGCGTGTGCAGCGAGCGCCAGGCTTCGGGGGCGGAGCGGTAGCCTATCGTCATGCCCGCGGTAATTTCTCCGCTCGTCTCCACGTCAACGTAGAGCTGCTCGTACTGGAACAGCGAACGGTCGAGAAACGCGGCCACAGCCGCGGGGTCGGGTAAGCCCAAATACTTACGCTGCGGGTAAGCGCCGCCGGTTGCCCGCCGGCGCGCCCAGCGGCTCGCTAGGATCTTTGCGGCAGCTTGCGGGACCTTCTTCTCACTCGCCCGAAGCCTGTTGACGTCGTCCTCGCTCAAGCCACCATCGGGTAGCGGATCCAGGCCCACCATCGTCAGTTTGACACCAGAGTGGAAAACAATCCGCGCAGCCTCGGGGTCATGATAAATGTTGGCTTCGGCCGCGGGCGTGATGTTGCCGCGCGACAGCGACCCGCCCATGACCACTACTTCATCGATCAGTGAGGCTAGGCCAGGCTCCTCGCGCAGAGCTTGCGCCAGATTTGTCTCCGGCCCAAGCACAATAATCGAAACTTCATGCGGGTACTTGCGGACGATCTCGCGGATCAGTTGCGCGGCCTTCGTGGCCACCGGCTTAGTCTTCGGCTCAGGGAAGACCACGTCCCCGAGGCCGTTCTTGCCATGCACAGTGAACTCAATCACCTTCCCGCGCACCAGCGGTACTCCAGCGCCGGCGGCGATCGGAATCTCAGTGCGATCACCAATTTCGACCAGCCGCAACGCATTAGCCAGCGCCAATTCGACCGGGACATTGCCAAAGACCGTAGTAATGGCCTCAATTTTCAGGTCGGGCGAGCGCATTGCCATAAAAAGCGCGATCGCATCGTCCGTACCCGGGTCGGTATCAATGATGACCCGCCGCTGAGCCGAGTGCGCGGCCAAGGGCAACACAAACAGGAGAAAGATCCCAGTTAGAACGCGACATTGGACTTTCATGTATGTCCCCTTCCACTTAGAAGCGGAGCTTCAGCGCAAACTGAATCAGCCGGGCGGTATTGATAGTCGCCTGCACCTGTCCAAAGGTGGCTGAGCCCGCTGCCACGCCGGGCTGATCGAACTGAGCGGTGTTGAGGATGTTAAAGAACTCGGTTCGGAATTGAACGTCCATCGACTCGCGGATGGGGATTGTCTTGAAGATCGAGAAGTCAAAATTGACCTGCCCCGGTCCGCTGAGCACGGTGCGCGCGCTGTTGCCGAGGACGCCAACCGGCGGCGCCACGAAGCAAGAGGTGTCGAAAAACTTGGTCGGTGTGGGGTTGGGCAGTGCACCATCGCAGATGCGGTTGGGGCGGTTACCGAACTGTGTACCCGACTGATTCGTGCTCATGAACATCATCAACGGGAATCCGCTGCGGAGCCGCGTAATTCCGTTCAACTGCCAGTTACCCAGAATTGTTTGGGCTGGCTTGCTGGCGTTGCGCAGAAACGCCCGGTCCCGCCCGAACGGAAGATTGTAAATCCAACTCAGCGTCACATTGTGCCGAAGATCGGTGTCGGCCAACCCCTTATCGGAGTTCTTGGGAACAATGCTCTGCGATAAGGGGAAATACTTTATCCCCATCCCATTGCCGAGTGTCTGTGCGGGACCGTTGGTAATCGACTTTGCGTAGGTGTAGGACAGCAGTGAATACAAGCCGTGCGAGAGACGCTTTTCGGCCTTTACCTGGAGCGAGTCATAGCGCACTGTGCCCCTACTCAGAATTGCGTTGATATTGGTGAACTGCGGGTACGGACGCCGGGAAGCAGGGTTATTGCCGGGGCCGGGCGTCGCGGTGTTCAGGTTGAACCCCTTGGTTTGCAAATGGCTCCCGCGGGTCCCACCATAAGCGACGGTCAGGACTATAGCCCCCGGGATCTCCCGCTGCACGTTCACGTTCCACTGCTGAACCATTCCCTGTACGAAATCCAGTTGGGCCAAGTACAGGTTCCCTCTATAATTAGCGAACGGCGGAGCAGCCGAAACAGGGGCAAAACCCTGCGAAAGGGCGCGGGTGGAGGGAATGTTGGTATTGTCGCCGGTGAACGCGTAGCCGTAGGCATTCGGCGGGTTCTGATAAAGTCCGGGGATGCCTCCTTCATCGGAGACGTCGCCAAATATCCCGTAACCGCCGCGGATCGACGTCTTGCGGCTGCCGTGCGGGCTCCATGCGAAGCCAAGGCGGGGCTGGAGGCCCATCCAGGCGGTGTTCACATTCCCGCTGGCGCTCACGCCATTCTTGCCAGCGACCAGGAACTGGCCGGTCGCGAAGTCGAAATTCGTGAAACGGTTTCCAGCTTCCGTTTGGGGCGTGGCGACGGCGTACGCCAACCCCACGTTCAGGGTCAAGTTCGGCGAAACTCTCCAGGCGTCCTCGAAGAATCCGCGAAACTCCTTCCAACGCCGCCCAATCATGTAGCCGTTAAAGAAGTAGTCGTGGGTACCGCTGGCCGGCAATCCCATCAGAATGCTGGCGATCGGACTGCCGGTCGTTCCGTTGAGGGATCCCTGGGTGAAGCCGGCGGTGAACAGGCCGTCGAACGAATAGGACCCCGCCGGCCGTGCAATGCTCAAGCTGTTCAACTGCATGAGCCGTGCGGAAAGGCCCATCTTGAGCGTGTGAGCCCCCACCACCCGATTCAGGCTGTCGGCAAAGTGCCAGACGTTGGTGCCGCCCACGAAGGGGGTATAGACGCGGTCTCCCAGACCGTTGTACCCGCCGCTAATGATGATCGCGCTCATCCCCCAGGTGACGGGGTCGCCGAGGTTGGCGCCCGGGATTCCTATCTTCTGCGGCGTGTTCGCGTATTGAGGCGACGTGCCAACTCCCTGCATACGGTTGAAGACGCGATTGAACCCCAGCGTTAGCTGGTTGATGGCCGTGGGCGAAAACGTATGGGTCTCGGAGATCGCGACATTCCGCGCGTCCGTGTGAAAGTTGAGAGTGCTGCCCACGCCCGGTCCCGTACCCAGTCCGGGCAGGCCGCCCGGCTGGAATTCAGATGCGGCGTCGTAACTGAACCGCACAAACAACGCATCGTTGTTCGAGAGTATCTGGTCCACGCGAACATCGAACGGGTCGTTACTGAAGCGCATAATCGGGTTGTAAAGAAAATTGCCCGACAAGCGATCGGTGAGATTGGGAAGAGGGTAAAGACCGAGAAGTTTCGATCCGATCGGGTCCAGGCGGTCCGAGGGAATGATGTTGTTCGGGAACGCGTCGCGAACGTATTGCCCGGTGACTGCATCCTGGCGCGTGGTCGCTGGATCATAGATAATTCGCCGAGGGGCATTCGGGAACGATTCATCAAAATTGCCCGCCCGCATCCGGTCCGTGGGCACGGTCGAAAGGTACGTGAGCCCCTGGCGGATGCGAGTGCCCTGCCAATCTCCGAAGAAGAAGGATTTGTCCTTGCGGATGGGGCCGCCCAGCGAAACGCCGAACTGATTCTGCCGGTACTTGGGTTTTGTTGTCCCATCGAAGAAGTTTCGCGCATCCAGCGCGTCGTTCCGCAGGAATTCAAAAGCGGTGCCGTGGAATGCGTTGGTCCCGTTTTTCGTACTCACGATGATGGTGCCGCCCGCCCGGCTGCCGTACTCAGCCGAATAGTTGTACGTGAGCACCTTGAACTCCGCGATCGCGTCAATCGAGGGCATAATTGCCACTGTGCCGGCGGTCAGCTCGTTGTTGTCCACGCCGTCCAGCAGCCAGTCGTTATCGTTCTCTCGCATTCCCTGCACCGAGATCGAGACACTGCCCCGGATCGATACTTCCGTTCCTTTGTTGTTCCAAGCCGCGCCTTCGCCCTTCACGGCGCCAGGAATCAGTGTGCCCAACTGCACGAAGTTCCGGCCATTTAGCGGCAGGTCCATCACCTGTCGTTCATGAATGACCTGGCCGAGAGACGCGGAGGCGCGTTCGACTTCCACCGGCGCGGCGGAAACGGTGAGCGATTCCGCCTGGGAGGCGAGTACCAAAATAAAGTTCACTTCGCGGTTGCCCTGAATTTCCAGCATCACGCTCTGCAGTTTGGTCTCCCTGAAACCGCTCATAGCCGCGCTAACTGTGTATTCACCTATCGGCAGCAGAGGTGCCTGATAACGGCCCTGCTCGTCAGTGGTCAGGGTTCGCTTTTGATTGGTCCCCTGCTGAATTATCGTGATGGTAGCAGCTGGCACCAATGCGCCAGAAGAATCGCTTACCCGTCCGAAAATAGTTCCGGCTCCTTGGGCAGACAGCTCTGTGTCTCCGAACAGGAGCATACCCACGACCAAGAACAGACAATACACCCCAGCCGTCTTTTTCATTAAACTCTCCTTCAAAGCTCTATACGACCGCGTATTTCTGGCAACATCGCGGCGCTAGCAGCAAGCGAAACTCAATCTTGCCTTTTTGAACTGATTCATTTCCCCGCAAAGGTTGAGCTTAATCTGACTGAAGAAGTTTTGTCAAGAAAAAACTTTGAGCCCACGAGTCTTGGACCAATTCATTAGGCTTGCCGCTTGTGCTGCCTTTGAACGTGGCCGGATTCCGCCGTAATGCTAGATGTGCGGCCACGGGACGCTCCGAAACATCGAATGAAGTTCGACAACACCTCTTGACTTACCAGGATCTTCGGGGAGAGAATTGAATTGTTTCATTATTGAGGATGACATTATGGATCGGTTCATATTTGGCAGTGTAATGGACGTGACCAAGAGAGATGGGCGCTCTCCCGTCGGGTGTTTTTGTAGAGTATAACGATGGCCACCATTAAGAATGTTGCGCGGCGGGCCGGTGTTTCGGTGGGTACCGTCTCGAACGTGATCAACGGGACGGTTGCCGTGAAGGGCCCGCTGCGGGAGCGCGTCGAAGAGGCCATAAGGGATTTGGTTTTTCATCCCAACCACGCGGCGCGCAGCCTGAAATCGCGCCGGAGCCACACGCTTGGAATGGTCATTGCGGACATCACTAATCCATTCTTCCCCTTAATGGTTCGAGGAGCGGAAGACGCGGCGCTGAAGCTGGGCTATCTGCTCAACATCTTCAACACCGACGATCACGTCGAGCGCGAGCGGACCGTATTCGGCATGCTGCGGGCGCGCTGTGTGGATGGTGTGCTGATAGCCGCGGCGCCGAGCAGCGATCCGCCGACCCACCTTCGGGACATGATGGCGACCGGAGTGCCATTAGTCTGCCTGGATCGCATTCCGGCCGATCTGCCGGTGGATTCCGTGCTCGTGGACAACGTCATGGGCGCCGCCATGTGCGTCCGCCATCTCATCGCCATGGGACACCGCACCATCGGCGTCATTTCCGGTTCTCCGCGCCTCCAGACGGCGCAGGACCGTGTCGCCGGCTATCGCGTGGCGCTGTCAGAAGTTGGCATCCCCTTCAACCCCGCGCTGGTCCGAGAAGGGGATTTCCGCGCGGAAAGCGGATACCTGCTTACCAAGGACCTTTGCCTCAGCAGCACGTTCCCAACAGCCCTGTTCTTGGCCAATGGGATGATGGGTATGGGAGCCCTGAAAGCTATTCAGGAACTTGGACTTCGTTGCCCGCAGGACATCGCCATCGCCGTTTTTGACGATGTCCCTGGAGCAGATATTTTCAGGCCGCACCTCACGGTTGTGTCTCAGCCGGCGTATCAAATGGGTTATCAGGGGACCGAACTGCTGATTCAACACATCGCCGGCAAAATCGAGTCGAAGGAGCCGGTCCGTATCGTTTTGCAGCCGGAACTCAAGATCCGGGAATCCACGAATGGTGCCCGGCCGAGAACCACTACAGGCGGCTGAAGGGAACTTGTCGACTCGAGAAAATGAAGCTATGCCGGCGTGGAGCGCTAGCGAACGATGGAGAGGAACGGGGGAAATGTGCCAGACATTACGGTAGTAGGTAGCGCGAACATCGACCTGGTGATCGGCGTGGAGCGCTTGGTGCGGGAGGGAGAGACACTGCCCGGCGGAGACCTGCAACTCTTTGCCGGGGGCAAAGGCGCCAATCAGGCTTGCGCTGCCGCCCGCCTTGGCGGTAATGTCGCTATGGTCGCGCAGGTCGGAAGAGACTTGTTTGGCTCGCAATTAATCGCCAGTCTTAAGAATGCCGGCGTGGACACTTCCCGCGTCGGTCTGGTAGACCGCTCCAGCGGATGCGCCTCCATTTTCGTGTTTCCCGACGGCCGGAACGCCATCGTGATATCTCCCGGCGCGAACGCCACGCTGGAACCAACTATCGCACTCAGCCGGCTCGACTGCGTCCGGAAGGGCAGCTATTTGCTCGCTCAACTCGAGATTCCGCTGGAGACCGTCGCCCAAGTGCTGGCCGAAGCGAAATCGCGCGGAGCCATCACGATCCTGGATCCCGCTCCAGCTTGGCGGCTGCTCCCGGAGGTCCTGCGAAACGTCGACATCTTAACGCCCAACCAGACGGAGGCCGCCATCGTTGCGGGAATCCCGTGCGGGGCCACTTGCGACAGCCGGGATGCGACGGAGCTGGCGGGGATTCTGCTGCAAATGGGAGCGTCGGCCGTGGTGGTGAAGATGGGTGAGAATGGGTGCGCCATACGTACCAGCGACTTGGTTGCCACAGTCCCGGGTTTCCGGGTGGCCGCCGTGGACACGACCGCGGCAGGAGACGTTTTCAACGCCGCGCTTGCCGTCGCGCTCGGCGAAGGCAGTACGCTGTTGGATGCCGCCGTATTTGCCAACGCCGCCGCTGCCATTTGCGTTACCCGCGCCGGCGCCCAGCCTTCAATTCCGTCGCGGGCGGAAGTCGATGTATTTCTTCACGAGCACCGGCATAGCATCCAGATCAATTTGATCCACCAGGAGAAAACATGTTCGTTGTGACAACGCTAGGAATCGCGATTGCGTTCTGCATCGCGACCATGCTCGGCTGGGGTTCGTGGGCAAATACCCAGAAGCTGGCGGGCAGAGGGAAGCTGCCGTTCCAGCTTTACTACTGGGACTATGCCATTGGAGTTTTTTCCCTCTCGGTCATTCTGCTGGCGACGCTTGGTAGTTTCGGCACCGCCGGCATGCCGGCACTGGAGAATCTACGACAGGCGGAGCCTGCTTATTTCGGCCACGCCTTGCTAAGCGGCGTTCTCTTCAATGCTTCGAACATATTGTTGGTGGTAGCGATTGACGCGGCGGGAATGGCGGTCGCCTTCCCCATCGGTGTGGGGCTGGCGCTGGTTATCGGAACGGTCCTGAGTTTTGTGCAGACCCCCAAAGGGGATCCGCTGCTGCTGTTTGGGGGCGTCGGTCTGGTGCTGGCGGCGGTGGTCCTGTCCGGCATCGCGCATAGCCGCTTGCCAGGGCGCAAGGGTCAAGGTTCGGCTCGTGGAGTTGGATTCGCGGCCGTGGCCGGTGCCGTAATGGGGTTCTTCTATCCGGAACTCATGCGGTCCATTTCTGCGACTTTTCATTCGACGCCAATAGAAGCCGGCAGACTCACTCCATACACTGCTCTCCTATTCTTCGCCGTGGGAGTTCTATTGAGCAACCTCGTCGTGAATACGATCTTCATGAGGGCAGCCGGGCTGAGCTATGGCGACTACTTCGCCACGAAGTTCCGCCTGCATTCGCTCGGATTCCTCGGTGGCGTCATCTGGATGTTAGCCCTTGCGCTGAACGTGCTCGCGTCGGGAATAGCGGGACCGGCAATCTCCTATGCGCTGGGGCAAGGCGCCACTCTAGTTGCCACACTTTGGGGTGTGCTGATCTGGAAAGAGTTTAAAGGCGCGCCGAAGGGCACTGCTCCCCTGGTAGTTTCCATGTTTGTCGGCTACGCTGCGGGCCTGACCCTAATCGGCTTTGCGACATTGTAGTTATTCTTCAGCCCCGTCGCGCTGAAATGGCGCAGATTAACACGTAGCAGTTCGCCCCGGTGCCAAAGCCCGCGACGCCCGCTCAGTTGGGTCTTGAACTGGCGGCAGAGGTCTTCATAGACCTCCCAGGCAAAGAACGTAATCTGCCCTTTGTAGTCCTCCTTATAGTCGAAGAAGCGGTCGCCGCGCAAGCCACGTCCAGCTGTACACGCGACTGAAGCCATCTCGACAGCCGGTTCTTCGCCGGGGGGTGGCCGTGATGCCCAAAGTAGTTGTGTCCGCGGGATACGATTCCTTAATTGCATCAATTGTGATAGTGCAGGCTCTCGGCGAGGAAGGGATCCCCCAGTGGCACTGACGGCGCGCTCCTCATAGCTCGCGCGAAAACCAAAATGAACAGCGCAAATGTGCCAACTATCGCCGCGACTTCCCACGGTCCGAATTGCGGATTCGACCCGCCAGTGGCGGGCTGAATCATCAAGTACAGATCAAGCCAGCGCCCTAGCAAGACGACCACGGCCACCTTGGCGAGCAAGTTCCCGGTGCGCTTTGTGCGCTTGGGCAACAAGACCACGAACGGCACAGCCCAGTTCAGCAACATGTTCAGGATAAAAAGCGGCATCCAGTATTGGTGCTGCCGCCCGATGTAGTGCACGGTCTCTTCGGGGATGTCCGCGTACCAGATCAGCATGTATTGGCTGAACCAGATATACATCCAGAACGTCGAGAAGGCAAACAGTAATTTGCCCAGGTCGTGCAGGTGCTCGTCGGTGACGAAGTCGCGAAGCGGTCCTACGCGGCGCATCCAAATGACCAGCAGAATGATGACCGCCAAGCCCGACGAAAACAGGCCGGCGAAATTGTAGATTCCGAAAATGGTGCTCGACCAATTTGGCTCTAGCGACATCACCCAATCGAAACTCGCCAGAGAGAAGGTGATGCCGAAAACCACGAGGAACATAACCGATAGCTTAGCGTTGCGGCGCCTGGCCGCCGGATCGCGGGTGTCGTCCTGAAGCCGCGACGTCTTCAGAATGGCCCGCGTGAACAGGAGCCACAACGCAACGTACAGGACGGCCCGCGCCAGAAAGAAGGGGAAGTTCAGCCAGACCGCCTTGAATCCGGCTATCTCGCGGCGGTTGTCAATCCATGGATAGAGCGAAGATCCAAAGAGGAAGACAACGGCCAAAACAGCGGCGCCATAGGGCAGAATGGCACTCATCGCTTCAGGCACACGCCGGAAGGCAGTGCCCCAAGCCGCTCCACTGGCGTACAGGATCGCAACGAAGAAGATGCCGGCCAGGCCCACGCACACAAGACCGAACCCGGCCATCAGCAGGCTGCCGAGTGCTCGTTGGGGTGAGAAGAATAAACCAGTGGCGAGAGTGAGAAAGCCAGCCACCGCCATCACGTAGAGCCAGCGCTCAAATGACGAGGATAAGCGCCACTGCCCGTTCATTTCCGTACCTCCTGGCTGCTGGGCCCTGGCGTCAAGACCGGCGGCGCCGCGGGCGCCTTGGTGGCCTGTGCGCTTTGCTGCAGGGATCGCACGTAAAGAATCGCCTTCCATCGATCGTCTTCAGACAATTGCGAGGCATAAGAAGGCATGTTCTTCTGTCCGTATGTGAGGATGTGAAACATCCGGCCGTCTTTGAGTGTCAGTGTCTTCTCACTAGTGAGCGGAGGTGGCGCCGGGAAGCCGCGCATGGCGACGGGCCCGTCACCTCGTCCAGTCCCGCCGTGGCAGGGCACACACCAGGTGCGGAACACGAATGCACCACGCGTGAATGCCGCAAGATCGTCGAAGTTGTAGGGATTACTCAACTCCTCCCCCGCACGGAGGGCGCCAGCCTCCGTAGCCGGGTAATCCACGGAATGAAAACCGCGCGGGATAGTATCGGGAGGGGGTTCCTGCAAGGTTTTCCCGTCGGGGAAGTTGGGGTTCGCCGAATATGCCTTGTAGGCGGCGGTTCGGACCATCTCGGGAAGGAACTCCACGTTGGGACGGGACGGCTGCGGCCGGATCAGGAAACCGCAGGCGACGCACAGCGCCAGCGCAACGGCCAGGAACAGGTTGAGCTTCACGGCAAGAACTCCTCGGCGCGCTCGATAACCTCGACAGCTCCATACCGCTCCAGCAGGCGGCGGACCTGCACCGGATCAAAGGCAGCGTCGCTCTCCTCGAGCACCAGCGCAAAGCGATCGTTGGTCACGCCTGGAATGACGGTTGCCGCCCGGCGCCCGGGATAGAGACGGCTCACGATGAAGAATGCGATCACGGTACTGACACCGGCGAACAGCACCATCACCTCGAACGTGATCGGGATGAAGGCGGGTAATGAGTTCCAGGGCTTGCCACCCACATTGATGGCCCAGTCCGAAGCGCTTGTCCAGTATTCGAACCAGATTTTAGCCGCGGCCCCAATCAAGCCCAGCAGGAAACAGATCCAAGGCAGATGCGATGGTTGCAGGCCCATCGCCTTGTCGAGGCCATGGACCGCATAAGGTGCATAGATATCGAGGATGGTGTAGCCCTCCTTCCGCACCTCTCGGGTGACCGAGAGAATGTCGTGCTCGTCCTGAAAGATGCCAACCATAACCCGGCCGCTCATGTGTGCTTCCTCCTTTCGGACCGTTCATGCGCCACGACACCCTTCACCTCCGCCATCGCGATGACCGGCAGAATGCGGCAGAAGATCAGAAAGCAGGTGAAGAAAAGTCCGAAGCTGCCTAGCAATGTTGCGACTTCGATGCTGGTGGGGCGGTAGCTCGCCCAGTTGGATGGGAGAAAGTCCCGGTGGAGACTGGTCACGATGATCACGAACCGCTCAAACCACATCCCGACGTTGATTAGGAGAGTGAGGACAAATACCCCCGCAATGTTCGTTCGGATTCGCCTGAACCACAGGAGTTGCGGGATTAGCACATTGCAGGTCACCATCGTCCAATAGGCCCAGGCGAAGGGACCGAACGCCCTGTTCAGGAAGACGAACTGCTCGTACCGATTGCCCGAATACTGAGCCATGAAGAACTCAGTGCCATAAGCGAGAGCGACGATGCTGCCGTTCAGAAGGATCAGCTTGCACATCACTTCGACATGACGCACGGTGATGAAATCCTGGAGGTTCATGACCGTGCGGGCGACAATCATCAGCGTGAGCACCATCGCCATCCCCGAGAAAATGGCTCCGGCAACGAAATAGGGCGGGAAGATGGTGGCGTGCCAGCCGGGAATCACCGCGGTGGCGAAATCCCAGCTCACAATGGTGTGCACCGAAACCACCAGCGGCGTGGCGAGACCGGCCAGCAGCATGTAGACGGTCTCATAGCGCTGCCAGGTTCTAAACGATCCGTCCCAGCCGAGGCTGAAGAAATCGAAAAGGCGGCGGCGCAGGCCCGGGCGCGCCCGGTCGCGAATCGTAGCCAGATCGGGAATCAGGCCGAGGTACCAGAACGTGAGTGAAATAATGAAATAGGTGGAGATGGCGAAGGCATCCCACGCCAGCGGAGAACGGAAATTCATCCACAGCGGCCCGCGGAAATTCGGATACGGAAAAACCCAATACGCCATCCACGGCCGGCCCATGTGAATCAGCGGAAAGATGCCGGCGCACATTACCGCAAACAGCGTCATCGCCTCGGCCGAGCGGTTGACCGAGGTTCGCCACCGTTGCCGGAAGAGGAACAGAATCGCAGAGATCAGCGTACCGGCGTGGCCGATGCCGATCCAGAAGACGAAGTTTGTGATGTCGAACGCCCAGCCAACCGTGGTGTTCAATCCCCACGTGCCTATGCCCGTGGCGACCTGGTAGCTGACCGCCGCTGTACCGATTGCCAGCAAGGAAAACGCGATCAGGAAGCCGATCCACCACAAGGCGCTGGGACGGCGGAGCATGGCGGCGCAGATATCGCCGGTGATCTGTGCGAGGCTCTTGTCGCCCAGAATCAGCGGCCGCCGCGAGACGACCTCAAGTTCAGCCACGATAGTCTCCCCCTTTGTCCGTCTTTTTTTCGCGGACGATTTTCAGATAGCCCACCGAGGGGCGGACGTTGAGTTCTTCCAACACGCGATAGCGGCGGCCGCTCTTCATCCTTTGCGCGACCTTGCTCTTCGAGTCGTTGAGATCGCCGAAGACGATGGCCTGGGCGGGGCATGTCTGCTGGCAGGCGGTCTGGATTTCGCCATCGCGCAGGTTGCGGTTCTGGCGCTTGGCCTCGGCCTTGGCGTCCTGGATGCGCTGCACGCAGAAGCTGCATTTCTCCATGACGCCCCGTGACCGCACGGTCACATCGGGGTTGAGCGTCAGGTTGGCCAGGCGATCATTGCGCGAGTATTCGAACCAGTTGAAGCGGCGAACCTTGTAGGGGCAGTTATTTTCGCAGTAGCGGGTGCCGACGCAGCGATTGTAGATCTGCTGGCTCAGTCCCTCGGCGCTGTGGACCGTGGCGAGCACGGGACACACGGTCTCGCAGGGAGCGTGCTCGCAATGCTGGCACAGCATCGGCTGATGCGCGACTTCGACGTCGCCGGGCGGTCCCGAGTAATAGCGATCGATGCGGATCCAATGCATTTCGCGGTGACGCAACACCTCGTCCTTGCCCGTCACCGGTACATTGTTCTCCACCTGGCACGCGATCACGCAGGCCGAGCATCCCGTACATGCGTTCAGGTCGATGGTCATGGCCCAGCGGTGGCCCGTGAAGGGATGGTCGTCGGGCCAGAGATCCAACGCGGGTGCCTCGTGAGCGCTCTCGTGTTTCGCATCGCCGAAACCCAGTGCGTCCAGCGTGGTTTCCTGAACAATCGACCGAGTACCGCCGCCCGGATCGAGACGTTTCGGTACCGTGAGACTGTTGTACTCCTGCGTGACAGCCACCGGTTGACGCTTGCCCGCGGAAGTCACTTTTACGTCGTCGCGCCAGTAGCGGACGTTCCCGTCCTCCATCAGGAGAAAAGGCGCGGCATTGGCGCCGATCATTCCATTCGGCCCCAGAGTAGGCCGCCGGTCGAGCCATTTGGGGCCAAGGTGGGCGAATCGCGCGGAAACCGAGCGCCCGTAACCAAGCGCCACGGCGACCACCTTCTCATGCTGCCCGGGCTGGATGAGAACCGGCAGCTCGATGGCGGTTCCGGAAATCTGAAGCCGGACGACGTCCCCATTCCGGAGAGCCATGCGCTCCGCGGTTGCCGGAGCGAGGCTGGCATAGTTGTCCCACGTCGCTTTAGTCACGGGGTCGGGAAGTTCGTGCAGCCATGGGTTGTAAGCGTGCCGCCCATCCGGCATGGCGGGTTTGGGGTACAGCACCAAGGCCAGTTCGCCGCCGGAGGACCGGCCCGCGGCGATGGGTTTGACCGCCTGAACGTCGAACGGTTTCAGGGGAGAGGGCTGCGGCCGCACGCGCGCGAAACCGGCCTCGACGGACTTCTTCCAGAATGCCTCGAAGATCTCCTGGCCGTCCTGGCGCGGGTAGACGTTCTCCTTCCAGAAACTCTTGACCAGTCCATGGGCGGGAGCGCCGGCGCCGGACCATCGCGCGAAACTTTCGATCGCCGGCCGGGCTTGTCCTAATGGACGAATCGCAGGTTGGCTGATCGCGGCCACACCGGCGACCGGCTCGGAATCGCCCCAGGTTTCCAGAGGGTCGCACTCAGGGCACACGAAGCGAGCCAGCGGCGAGGTCTCATCCAGGCGCGGCGACAAGCTCACGAGCAAGGGGATGCCGGTTAGCGATTTTGCGAGATCCTCTCCGTTTGGCAGGTCCGCCACGGGATTCAGGCCATGGAGAAACAGCGCGGCCACTTTGCCGGTTTTGATTTCGTCCACTAAGGCCGCGAGTTCCCGGTCGTCGCCCTGCTTCTGGTACGACGGCGACGTGATATCGATCGTCGCTCCGTAGTTGCCGAGCAAGTGGTTGACGAAATTGCAGAGCACCTGCGCATCCGTGCGGGGGAGTCCACACAGCACCAGGCCCCGGCCCCGCGCGGCCCATAGCCGGTTAACCAACTCGTCCAGTACCTCTTCTGGCAGCGGGACTGGCGAGCCGGCTGCCTGCAGGACGGGGGAGCCCGCTTTCCGCGCCACTTTTACAGCTAGATGCTCGAGCGCGGTTGCAATCTCCGCCGGAGCCAGTTTGATCCGGCGGTCCGCCTTCGTACCGGTCAGCGACATCCG
>JANYJN010000487.1 GCA_025358475.1 Candidatus Solibacter sp. | reverse complement strand
GATTGCGTATCTACCATTCCCCGCAATTTTAGCTTAAGTGCTGAGGGCGGCCGCGAAACTGGTTACGGTATGATAGGAGCTTATGAAGGGTGTCGTACTGGCTGGGGGCACGGGAAGCCGATTGTTCCCGCTCACTAAAATAACTAATAAACATCTGCTGCCGATCTATGACCGGCCCATGATCTACTATCCGATCCAGGCTCTGGTGGATGCCGGGATCGAACAGATTCTGGTGGTCACCGGAGGGCGGAATTCGGGCGACTTCCTGCGCCTTCTGTCCAACGGCAAACAGTTCGGCCTGAAGCACATCAACTACACTTACCAGGAAGGCGAAGGCGGTATCGCCGACGCCCTGGCGCTGGCCGAACACTTCGCCGACGGGCAAAAGATTTGCGTGGTGCTGGGCGACAACATCATCGAGGGCAGCATCCTGGCGGCCGCCGACCGTTTCCGCGGCCAGAAGGAAGGCGCCCATATCCTGCTCAAGGAAGTGCCGGACGCCGAGCGCTTCGGCGTGGCGGAAATCTCCGGCGACCGGATTGCCGGCATCGAGGAAAAGCCGCTCAAACCCAAATCGAACCTCGCCGTCACCGGCTTTTACATGTACGATGCCAGCGTATTCGACAAGATTAAGACGCTGGTGCCTTCCGGGCGCGGCGAACTGGAAATCACCGACGTCAACAACGCCTACATCCGGGAAGGGACCATGACCTTCTCCTACCTGGACGGCTGGTGGACCGACGCGGGCACGTTCGACTCCCTTTTGCGCGCGGCGAATCTGGTGGCGCAGTTGGTGGCTACGAAAGGCGATCCCGTCGCGGAATTGGCGGAAAAGAATTGATGTCGCAACCGACGATGTCGCAACCACAACTCCCCGCGGGGCGGCGGCTGATTTCGTCCGGCAACCTGGAGCTGGTGATTGCGCAATGTCCCAAGGGAATCGGCTCGGTCATCGGCTCCCCCCAATCCGCGGATCTCATCGCGGGTGTGCGGGTGCAGCCATTCCCACTTTATCCGGACGACCGCGGTTACTTTATGGAAGTGCAGCGCATCGGTAGCGGCCTGGCCGCCGCGTTTCCGCCGGAAAGCACGCAGATCTCGGCCGCCGTGAGCTATCCCGGCACCGTGAAGGCATTCCACTACCACCTCTTCCAGCACGATTGCTGGACTACGGTGAAGGGCCTGTTGCAGGTGGCGCTGGTGGACCTGCGCATGGGTTCCCCCACGCACGGCGCGCGCAACACGATGTACGTCGGCGGGTTGCGCCCCTGGCAGGTGCTGATTCCGCCCGGTGTGGCCCACGGGTACAAGGTCATCGGCCGCGAGGATGCCCTGCTAGTCTATCTGACCGACCGTTTCTACAATCCCAAGGACGAAGGGCGCATCCCCCACAACGACGCCGGGATCAACTACGATTGGGAGACGCAGTACAAGTAGTTCCGCGACTGCGAAGGACGCGACCTTAAATGAAACTCCTGGTGACCGGCGGGGCGGGCTTCATCGGCTCCGCCTTTGTTCGCATGGCGATGGGTGAGACCGGTCTGCGCGTGGTCAATCTGGATAAGCTGACCTACGCGGGAAACCTGGAAAACCTGGTGGACGTGGAGGGCAACGCGCGCTACCGCTTCGTGCAAGGCGACATCTGCGATGCGGAACTGGTCAACGCGCTAGTGGGCGAAGAGCGCCCGGACGCCATCGTGCATTTCGCGGCGGAGTCGCATGTGGACCGCAGCATCCTTTCGCCGGAACCGGTGGTACGCACCAATTACAACGGCACCTTCACCTTGCTGGAAGCCGCCAGACTGCACCACATCGCGCGCTTCCTGCACGTCTCCACCGATGAAGTCTACGGCAGCCTGCCGGCTCCCGCCGAAGCCGATGAGCGGTATCCGCTGAATCCCAGCAGCCCCTATTCGGCATCGAAGGCCGCGAGCGATTTGCTGGCGCGGTCCTACTTCGTCACCTTCAAGCTGCCGGTGGTGATCACGCGCGCCTCCAACAATTACGGGCCGTACCAGTTCCCGGAGAAACTGATCCCGCTGATGATTACCAACGCGCTGGAAGACGGTTCGCTGCCGGTCTATGGCGACGGCCGGCAGGTCCGCGACTGGCTATACGTGGAGGACCACTGCCGGGGCATCCTGGCGGTCTTGCACCACGGCCGCGATGGCGAGATCTACAACATTGGCGGCAATCGTTCCTTGCCCAACCTGGAAGTGGTGCACCAGGTGCTGGCGCTCACCGGCAAACCCGAAAGCCTGATCGCGTATGTGAAGGACCGTCCAGGTCACGACCGGCGCTATGCCCTCTCCAGTGAGAAACTGATGCGCGAAACCGCCTGGCAACCCGTCATGAATTTTGAGGTGGGGCTGGCACGGACCATTGAATGGTATCGCGGCAATTCGGCTTGGGTGGAGCGCGTGCGCTCTGGCGCCTATCGCACTTATTACGAACGCAACTACGGCAACCGTGCGGCGGTCACTTAAGCATGCCGTATCGGAAGTTCACTGACGGATCGGGAAACCGCTTGCTGACGGGGTGCCCTCCGGGCCGGGCTCCGATCGGCGCCGCGACCGCTAGAAGCCGTGAAAAAATGCGGTTCGCAGGCGAAACCGCCTGCGCCACCAACCGCCAGTTGTCCGACGGCAATGGTGGGGCAGGCTTCAGCCTGCCAACGCCCGCGCGAAGGGCGCATTTTTTCACGGCTTTTCAGGGAGCGGTGGTCTCGGCGTATTTAGCCTAAACAGTATGCGCGTGGCGATTGAGGCCGCTTCGCTGTCTCTCTCCAGCGGCGGGCTGGCGCGCTACACCTCCGAACTCAGCCTGGCGCTGGGGCGATGCTTCTCCGAAGACGAATTCTACCTGGTGTCCGACCAGCCCTTCCGCATGCCATCCCCCGCGCCGGTCAACTTGAAGTGCGGGGGCGGTCCGCGCAATGCCATGGAGCGCCGGTGGTGGCTTTGGGGACTGGCGCGCGAGCTGGGGCGGCTGGGCGCGGACCTGGTGCACGGTCCCGATTTCGCCGTGCCATATCTTTTGCGTCGGCCCAGCGTGCTCACCCTGCACGATCTCTCTCCATGGATGGATCGGCGCTGGCATCACGCCGCCCAACGCGTGCGGCGGCGGACGCCGGTGTTGCTGGAACTCGGCCTGGCGACCATGGTGATCACCCCGGGCGAGAAGGTCCGGCGGGCGGCCATCGAGCGCTTCGGTTTGCGCCCGGAGCGCGTGGTGGCGGTGCCGGAAGCCGCGGCCCATTGGTTCCGTCCGGTGGAGCCGGTACCGGCGGCACAGGCGCCCACGCCGCCCTACTTCCTCTTCGTGGGGACGCTTGAGCCGCGCAAGAATCTCGACATGCTGCTGGAAGCCTGGCGCGAAATGCGGCGCCATCATGCGGTGGACCTGGTGCTGGCCGGGCGCCGCCGCCCCGACTTCCCCGAAATTCCCGCGGAGCCCGGGCTGCGCCTGGCCGGCGAAGTGGCCGATTCCCAACTGCCGGCGCTGTATTCGGGCGCGCTCGGGTTTGTCTACCCGTCGCTGTACGAAGGTTTTGGACTGCCGGTCCTGGAAGCCATGCAGTGCGGCGCGCCCGTCATCGCCTCGCACGCCGTGGAAGAAGCGGCGGGCGATGCCGCCATCTATGCCGATACGCCGCGGGAGCTGGCCGGCGCACTGGCGGAGTTGGCGTCGCGCCCCGAACTCGGGGCCGCAACCAGCCAGCTTTCTCTGGCCCGCGCGCGGGAGTTCTCCTGGGAACGCACCGCGCGCCTTACCCGTCAGGTCTACGAGGAGGCACGTGCCCGTTTTGGTGCCTAGAGGACAGTTTCTGACGGACCGCTCCATAAGAAGCTGTAGGAGAATACGTCCGCAAGCCGGCGTTGGCAGGCTGAAGGCTGCGTTTTTGCCTGCGAACCGGTTTATTTCACAGGGTGGGGCGGACCCACTGTGTCCTGGGGCTTTGTCTGGGGACGGACGCCCCCGTCCCGCTGCCGGAACAATGGCATCGGCTCTTAGTAGGGCGCAAGAGGCCGACGGGGGCGTCGGCCGCGGACCAGGGGGTCCGCCCCACCAGATGCACAAGGCGGAGCATTATGCCACGCGCTAGGCCCTCCGCTGTTTTCCTGGCGCCGGAAGCGCCCTACCCGATGGCCGGGGGCGGGCAGTTGCGCGCCGCCTCGCTGCTGGAGTACCTGGGGCGTCACTACGACGTCGATACAATCGTCTTCCGTCAACCGGGAGCGCCCGACCCTGCGACCCTGTTCCCCATCGGCCTGGTTCGCCGCGTCACCGTGCTGGATCTGCCTCCAAACGGGCGCAGTTTCGCCGCCCGTGCGCTGCGGAATGCCGGGCGCGTGGTGCGGCGCATTCCGCCGCTGGTGGACCGCTTCGCGGGCTTTTCGGCGGCAGTAGCCCGCGCGCTCTCGGGCAACCATTACGATCTGGGTGTCATCGATCATTCCTGGTGCGCGCCCTACCTGGAGCAGTTGTCGCCGGTCTGCACGCGCACGGTGCTCGATCTGGTAGACGTGGAGTCTGTACTGCACGGGCGCTGCGCCGCGGTGGAAGGCTTCGCCACCGCAACCGCCCACCGCGTCTTCCAACGCGCCTCGCGGGAATTGGAGCGCCTCTGGCTGCCCCGCTTTTCGCTGGTGCTCGCCACCTCGCAGGCCGATGCCGATCTCGCGGGTGCCATCGCACCCGAAGCCAAATTCGCGGTCTACCCCAACGCCCTGCCGGCGACACCGCGGCCACCGGCCGGCGACGAAGAGGCCATCGTCTTTTCCGGCAACATGGAGTATCACCCGAACGTGACCGCGGTGCGCTTCTTCCGTGTGCAAATCTGGCCGCGTCTGCGCGAGCGCTGGCCGAACCTGGTGTGGCGCCTGGTGGGGAAGAACGCCGCCGCGGTGCGGCAATT
>JANYJN010000392.1 GCA_025358475.1 Candidatus Solibacter sp. | reverse complement strand
ACACGGCGCGCTCTGGATGTCAGACTCTGACACATTGGCCAGTTGAATACTTGATTCTAAAGACACGCGCAACTCAGATTTGTCCGAGTCGGACAGAAACCTAACATCTTGGGCCGCCGATAAACACAGATGAACGCGGATAAGCACCCGATGGTCTTATCGGCGTTCATCTGCGTTCATCTGCGGCTGAATGTGTTTTCTTCGCCAGCCCTGTCTACGGCGCAATGCTCAAGGTCGTTGTCAATACGCCGGCGTTGGACGCGCCTGGCTGCCGGCCCCCAATCGCGATCCCGGCCACGCCGCTCTTGGGCAACTGGTGCGCCCTCAGGACGAACTTCACCACCCTGCGTTCGCCCGCCTTCAGCGCAATCCGCCGGAAGCCTTCGAGCGACCGCACTCCATCGTGCTTGACGTAGAGTTGCACCACCTCCTCGCCCTCCAGTTTCCCGGTATTGCGCACTTCGACCGAGACCGGGACGTCGTGGTTGGCCGGCGCCCGCTCCGGGCAGTCGAGCCGGCTGTAGCCGAACGAGGTGTAGCTCAGGCCATAACCGAACGCGTACAGCGGCTCGCCCTGGAAATAGCGGTAGGTGCGGCCCTTCATGCTGTAATCGTCAAAGCCCGGCAACTGGTCGGCCGATTTGTAAAAGGTGACGGGAAGGCGGCCGGCGGGGTTGTAATCGCCGAACAGGACATCCGCTATGGCGGTGCCACCGGCCTGCCCCGGATACCATGCCTCCACCAGAGCGGGTACGTGATCGCGCGCCCAGTTCACCGCCAGCGCGCTGCCATTGAGCAGCACCAGCACCACGGGTTTGCCTAGCGCGGCCACCTTTTCGAGCAGCGCCTGCTGCGCGGCCGGCAGACCCAGGTCCACCCGATCGCCGCCCGCGAAGCCCGCCACTGGCACCTTCATCTCTTCGCCTTCGAGACGCGGCGAAAGCCCCAGGAACATCACCACCGCCTCCGCCTGCCGCGCGGCATCCAACGCGGCCGTTGCCAGATCGCGTCCCGGCACCGCCCACACCAGCCGCATATCGGCGTCGTTGATTACTTCGTGAAAGTCCACCCTAATGGGGTAAAGCTTGCCGGCTTCCAGATCCACGGTTTCGTAACTGTAGTTGCGCTCGTGCGTGTTGTTGGCGCGCACCAGTTGCTTGCCATTAAAGTAGATTTCGAAGGCGTTCATGCCGACGCCGCCGAGCCGGTACTTGCCGGTGATCTGAGGAGCCAGGAACCCGACCCAGCGCACGCCGAAGTTGTCGTCATCCATATCGGCTCGCGGCGCGCCGTCCCACCATTTAAAATTGATTTCGGGGTCCACGCGCGTGAAAAGCGGCTTCGCATCCGGCGCCGCGGGGGCGGGCGTCTTTCCGGGAGCGAGGTACACCTGGCCGTTGAACGATGCCGTGTTGAAGTATTCCCCCAGCAGCCCGGCCCGGCGATTCGGGCCATCGGTGGTGAATAGCGCGGACCCAGGCACGGTCTCCATGGCGGGTAACCCGTCGGCCAGTTCCCCGCCCTGCGCGTAGAGGATTTTCGTGCGCGCGCCGAGTTTGTGGCGCAAGCCTTCCAGCGGGGTGACCGGCGCGCTGGGCTCGCCGTTATAATTGCCCAGCAGGGTTTCGACGTTGTCGGCGTTGGGCCCGATCACGGCCAGCGTCCTGATGGTCTTCTTCAGCGGAAGCAGGCCGCCCTGATTCTTCAGCAGCACGATGGATTTGCGGGCCGCCTCCAGCGCCAGGGCCTGGTGGGCCTCCGAATCCACCACCGAATAGGGAATGCGCGCATACGGCACGCGCTCCGGCGGGTCAAACATGCCCAGGCGGAAGCGCGCGGTCAGCAGGCGGCGCACCGCGGTATCGATCTCCGACTGGGCGATCAGCTTCTGTTCCAGCGCCGGAATCAACGCGCCGTATTCGTCCCCGCAATCCAAATCCGTGCCCGCCTTCACGGCGCGCGCGGCAGCCGCCGGCATGCTATCCACCGTGTGGTGGCCGCGGAAGATATCGCCCACCGCGCCGCAATCGGAGACCACGTATCCGGAAAAGCCCCACTGCTTGCGCAGAATATCGCCGAGCAATCGGGGGCTGGCGCAAGCCGGTTCGCCGTCCACCCGGTTATAGGCGCACATCACGGAGTACGCCCCGCCCTCGCGAATCGCCGCTTCGAACTGCGGCAGGTAGCTGTCCGTCAGGTCGGCATCCTCCACCTTGGCGTCGAAACTGTGGCGCGACGATTCGGGTCCGGAGTGCACCGCGAAGTGCTTGGCGGTGGCCACCACTTTCAGATACTTCGGGTCGTTGCCCTGCAGTCCTTGGATGAATTCGACGGCCATACGCCCCACCAGGAACGGATCTTCGCCGTAGGTCTCCATGCCGCGGCCCCAGCGCGGGTCGCGCAGCAGGTTGATGTTCGGCGTCCAGAACGTGAGGCCCTGGTAGATGCTCCGCTTGCCGCGCCGGATAAACTCGTTGTTCTTGGCGCGTGCCTCGTCGGAGATCGCCGTGGCCATGCGGAAAATGAGTCCGGAATCCCACGTCGCGGCCAGCCCGATGGGCTCCGGGAACACCGTGGCGCGGCCGGCGCGGGCAATGCCGTGCAGGCATTCGTTCCACCAGTTGTAGGCGGGGATGCCGAGCCGCTCGATGGCCGGCGAATCGTTCATCGTCTGCGAGACCTTCTCGGCGGCGGTCAGGCGAGAGAGCAGGTCGTCCACGCGCTTTTCCAGCGGCGCATCGGCGTTCTTATAGAGCGGGGGAGTCTGGCCCCAGGCAGCGTGAGCCGCGAGCAAGGCAGCCCAAAATAGTTTCATGCCCCATTGTCACCCACATCGGCCGGGATTATCCTGGTCCTTTGAAATAAGCGAGTCCCATTTGAAGTGGCCTCGGAGCTATTGCGTATCGCGGGGCGCCTCCACTTCGAGAGGACCGGTCAAAACCCCGACCGCTAGATTCGTCAGGGAGGGGATGCTCCCAACAGCACAACTTCAGACGGTTGGAGACCGGGCGCGAGCGGAATACCTCTAAGGGTACCCGCCGCCCCATCTGGTACTGCCGCTTGGCTATGAAA
>JANYJN010000388.1 GCA_025358475.1 Candidatus Solibacter sp. | reverse complement strand
GCCGACGGCCACGCTGCCGGCGTCGAAACGGGTGATGAACGGCGGCACGGTTCCCGGGGGCATGAACGCCCGGGCGCGGTTCACGTAGCCGACGGTTTCGGACATGGCCTGGCTCAGGTTGGTGCCCTCGTGAAACACCAGTTTCATGAGCGCGGCGCCTTGGATGCTCTTGCTCTCCACGTGATCGATGCCCGTGATGTAGAGGAAGTGATACTCGTAGTAATAGGTCAGGTAACCTTCCATCTGCGCGGGATCCATGCCGCCATAGGGCTGCGCCACGTAGATCGCCGGGTCGCCGACTTGCGGAAAGATATCGACGGGCATGCGCTCTAGAGCCAGCACGGCGCAGAGGGCGATAGCGATCAGCGCGACCACCACGCTCATCGGTCTGCTCAGGGCTGCCAGGACAAGACGCATGTAGGTTAGCCCTTCCTCGAAAATCGCCGCAGGTCGCGGCTCGGATGGGAGGTGCTGTGGCGCCAATCAGAGCCGCGACGGGGTACCCTCCGGGTCGGGAGCGGTTGCCCCGAATAAGAGACTGCATCAAGAATCATCGGCCGGCCTCGGCGACAACTGGCGGTTGGTGGCGCAGGCGCTTTCGCCGGCGAACTTCGCGGCTCGGATGGGAGGTGATGTGGCGCCAATCGGAGCCGCGACGGGGTACCCTCCGGGTCGGGAGCGGTTTCTCCGAATACGAGACTGCATCAAGAATCATCGGCCGGCCTCGGCAACAAAGGGCTGAATATCGCCGGCGGCCGCGGCCACGCCGAGCAATCCGCGCCAGACGGCGAGCCGGGCCAGCGCATCGTCGATCTCGGCCTGGGTGAGCAAGCGCTGCGCCTCGGCGACCTCGGTAATGGTTCCCAGACCCGCCTCATACCGCGCCGTCGCTTGCTGGGTAGCGGTGCGCGCCGCCGAAACCTGAATTGGGGTATTGCCGGCGATGCGCCGCGCGCCGTTGAACATCGCCACCGCGCGATTCCATTGGGCGCGCAGGTCGGTCGCGATCTGCGCGGCCCTGGCCTGCTGCGCGCGCATGGTCGCCGATTGCGCAGCCTGGCGGGCCCGGATGGACGGCAGGTCGGAGACCGGGAAGGTCACGGTGAAACCGAGGGCGTAGTTTTGGGTGGTGGGCGCAAGGCCATTGAGGCCGCCCAGTATCTTTCCGCTGGTCTGGGCGCCGGAGCCGCGCGCGTAGGCGGAACCCTGCAAATAGAATCGTGGAAAGTAGGAACGTTCCAGCGCCCTGAGGCGCGCCAACGTCTCTTCCACCGCGGCGGTCTGTTCCAGCGCCAGCGGATTCTTCGTCGGATCCAGGGCGGGAACGTCTTGTTCCGGCGGAGATTGAAGCAAGCCGGCGACATCCAGGTCGATCTGGCCGGGTTCCATGCCGACGAACTGGGAGAGCGTGGCGCGCGCTACATCGGCGGCCTGCTGCGCCTGTATCCATTGGGTGCGCGCGGCGGCTAGTTCGGCATCGGCGCGCGACGCGTCGGCGCCGGGCCGCAATTGCGCGTTGACCTGCGCGGCAATCGTGCGCAACAGGACGCCGGCCCTATCCACGCCGGCCTGCGCGGCCCGAACGGTCTCTTGCGCGGCGGCGAGCGTCAGACACGCATCGGCGGTGGCCACGGCAATTTCGTATTCGGTGCGTTTCAAGGCGGCAGTGGATTCGGCTTCCAGCGCGCTCGCCACGGCCACGTTGGCCCGGCGAAGGCCAAAATCGAAGGGCTCCCAACTGACCAGGACTCCCAGCGCGGTGCCCCAGGTGGTACCGAAATTGTTGGTGCCGAGCACCGGGCCCGAGATGGAGGGGATCACGCTCTGCGGCATCACCAGCCCGAAGACGTTGTTGCGGGTGCCGCGATTGACTTGGGCGAGCGCGTCGGCGTGCGGCAGATAGGCGGTCCGCGCCAGGCGAATACCGGCTGCCGCGGCATTGATCTGCTCTTGGGAGACCTGGATTGCAGGATAGTTTTTGAGCGCGCGCTGGATCGCCTGGCCCACCGTCATGGGTTGCTGGCCCATGGCAAGCGCGGCGGACGCCAACGCCAAAAACGGGGGACACAACAACCGGGCACAGACGGAACATGTTGCAGTTTTCATTCCGCTACCCGCCTTCCATGAGCTCTCGAAACAGCTCGCGCACCTTGATTTTGGATACCTCTAACGCCTTCCGTCCCAGAGCCGTGGCGCGGTAAACCTTGCGCAGCGACCTGCCGTTGCGCTGCTGCCGGGAACGTAGATAGCCCTTCTTCTCCAGCCCGTGGAGCAGGGGATACAGACTGCCCGGGCTGATCCGGTAGCCGTGCCGGCCCAG
>JANYJN010000375.1 GCA_025358475.1 Candidatus Solibacter sp. | reverse complement strand
GTCGGCCGCGGACCAGGGGGTCCGCCCCACCAAGGCCTGCGTGCGCCACATTTGCCAATCTGCGTGGCGCCTCGGTTTTTCATGGAAGTTCGCGTGCCCCGACCGCTACCAGCATTGTGCAGGGCGCCGGCAGGCCGACGGGGGCGTCGGCCGCGGACCAGGGGGTCCGCCCCACCAAGGCCTGCGTGCGCCACATTTGCCAATCTGCGTGGCGCCTCGGTTTTTCATGGAAGTTCGCGTGCCCCGACCGCCTTGGGCAGGCGCAGGTCTACAAAAGGAGAGTCTCAATACGATGCGCGTGGACCATGTTTTCACAGGGTGACCAGGCGAAGACCGTGAACCCGCCATCTTGCGAGGCAACCAGTGCCACTGCGTCGTGCTGGTCGCGTACGAACTGCGCTGCCGAAAGGTGACGCGTGCCTCCGAGTTGTCCCGGTTCCACCACCTCGGGGGCGGCACCTTCGATGGGCTCCGTCAGAATTACCTCCGTGACCTGTGAGGATCCGTGCCGGCGCATGATCTTGGCGCCGAATGCGAGCACCTCGTAACGGTCGGTGATCACGGTTGCGCCATCCACCGCGGTAAGGCCGGCGACACCTTCGACGGCGCGCCGGAGCGCATCCACCCAGCGGCGGTCCGGGTCGCCGGCAGAGCGATCCTGCATGAGTTCGGCAAGCGCGGAGAAAGGCGGCACGAGGGCGTACAGGACGGGGTGAACGACCGATTCCCGCCACTGCCCGGTCTTCGAGGGCACGACGAGTAGCGAGCCGCCGCGGCCGTGGGCGCGCATGGAGACCGCCAGGTGGATGAGCACGCTCACGGATTCGCTGGAAGCATGCTGGCTATCGAATCCGAGCAGCGAAGTCAGCAGATCCGGGCAATCCGGAAGCCGTGCCGACTGTTCGTCGATCATTTTGATCTCGTCGCCCTGCAGGACGGCGATATTGACGAATTTTCCGGATTCGTCGCCGCGGCTGTGCTTGACCACCAGCAGACCGGGCGCAATCACCTCAAGCACCAGGCAAAACGCCGGCAGGCTGCGGGTGGCCCCCCAGACAAAAAGATCTTCCCCATCGCGCCAGACGCCGAGGTGAATGCCGGGGCGCTCCACGGCGGGCGCAAGCCGCGTGAGCGGTTGCGCCGCGAGCGGCAGGGGCCGTTCAAACTTGAGGGGCGACTCCACCGTTTCCGGCGCCACGAAGGCGAGCGAGAGGCGAGGCATGTAGCCTTCCTCGCGCCGGAGGCTGGCCCAGAAAGCGGCTTCAATGATTGCCTCAATCGCGGCGGTGTCGGGCAACGCCGCAGCCTCTCCGCCCTGCGGCAGCGAGGGCGTGGCGAGATGTCTCACAAAATGAGACCGGATTCGGCCGGCGGCGGCCCTGGCTGCTGGATATGCGGACTGAGTCATTTAGTAGCTCCCGGGTGTAGGCGCGCGGGCGTTGGCCGCATCCTATATCTTAATTTAGTATGCGAAATCGCCGCACCCCCCCGCTTGACTTCAAACGCGCGCCCAACTAAAGGTATAGGTGCCTGAATATCTTTTTCAAGGGGAGACAGTCATGGCATTATCTCTCGAAGCGCAGAGCTTCGCGGACCGCACGATCACGGCGCATCTGGGCCGCCCCGGCGCCCTGCTGGGCATCCTGGAGCGAGTTCAGGAACATCATCCGAATAAATTCCTTTCGCCGGAAATTCTGGAGTACGTGGCTGCCAAGACCGATGTCCCGCTCTCGCAGTTGTATTCCGTGGTGACCTTTTACGCGCTTTTCAACCTGGAGCCGCAGGGCGAACACAGCATCTGCATCTGCCGTGGGACGGCGTGCCACACGCGCGGGTCGCGCAACCTGCTACGACGGCTGAGGTTCGAACTCGGGCTTCCCGAGGAGAGCGAGGACGGCGCGGACAAACTCTGCATGACCACGCCCGACCGCAAATACTCCTTGCGCACGGTGGCCTGCTTCGGCCAGTGCGCGCTGGCTCCCGTGGTGGAAGTGGACCACGCGATTTTCGGCCACATGAACGAGCAGACGCTGCACCGTGAAGTGGAGCACCTGACCAAGACAAAGGAGAAGAAATAGTGACGCGGATTCAGGATTTCGGCTCCTTCAATTCGGTGCGCGAAGCCGGCATGGCGAAACTGCTTCCGGCGCGGCCGCGCATTGGGGTGGGCATGGGAACGTGCGGCAAAGGCAACGGCGCCGAGGGCGTTTATCATGCGTTCGCCGAAGCCATCAGCCAGCAGGGCCGCGACGTCAAGTTGGCCTCGGTGGGATGTTTCGGTTTCTGCGCGCAGGAACCGCTGGTCAACGTGCGCATCCCAGGCCGCCCGCTGGTGATTCTGCGCCGGGTGCAGGTCTCCGACGTTTACCACATCCTGGACGATCTGGGGATTGGCAACATGACGGAGGGCCTGGCGCTGTGCAAGGTGGAGGAGTGGGATCACCTGACCGCGCGCATACAGTACGGCCAGGGCTATCCCAACATCCCGTCCTGGCAGGCGGTTCCGTTTTTCAAACCGCAGAAGAAGATCGTACTGCGCAATTGCGGCTTGATCTCGCCCGACGATATCGAGGAGTACATCGCCATCGGGGGCTACCAGGCGCTCTACAAAGTGCTGATCGACGCCAATCCGGAAATGGTGATTGAGCAGATCAAGGCGGCCAAACTACGCGGGCGCGGCGGCGCCGGTTTCCTGACGGGCCTCAAGTGGGAATTCCTGCGCAAAGCGGTGTCGGACACAAAGTACGTGATCTGCAATGCCGATGAAGGCGACCCGGGCGCGTATATGAACCGCAACGAGATTGAAAGCGATCCGCACTCGCTATTGGAAGGCATGATCATCGGCGGCTACGTGATGGGGGCCGCCGAGGGCATCGTGTATATCCGCGCGGAGTACCCGCTGGCGGTGCACAGGCTGACGCGCGCCATCGAACAGGCGCGGCAATCGGGCATCCTGGGCGACAACTGCTTGGGACGGGGTTTCCGCTTCGACATACGGGTGGTGGAAGGCGCGGGCGCGTTCGTGTGCGGGGAAGAGACGGCGCTGATCGCGTCGCTGGAAGGGTACGCGGGACGGCCGCGGCCGAGGCCGCCGTTCCCGGCGCAGAAGGGGCTCTACGGCAAGCCCACCAACATCAACAACGTGGAGAC
>JANYJN010000369.1 GCA_025358475.1 Candidatus Solibacter sp. | reverse complement strand
ACTGGGAAACGGAAGCGGTGCTGGACTACACGCACCCCAAATTGCTCAACGACAGGCAGGAAATGTCCGTCTGGTCCTACCGGCTGGACCTGCTCTATAACTTCATGCCGCAGTCCAAAGTGGTGCCGTACCTCGCGATGGGCGGCGGCGGCATAGCGGCCGATTACCCCTCGAATACCCTGGACAATAGCGGCAATACGGTCAGCATTCCCTACAGCGACAACGGCCTTACCCACGACGCGACCCTCAATCTGGGCGCGGGCTTGGTCCCCGGCGCGACTAGCGCCACGGTGACAATCAGTTTCGCCGACCCGGCCAGCGCGCGAATCGGTTACACAACGACGCGGTTCGACGTAAGCTTCTAATGTTCAAAGGATCGAGACAATGATTCGGTACAAATACGTTTTTCTTCCGCTTGCTCTGGCTTTCACGGCGGCGGTGGCCTCCGCCGGCCAGATTGGCTACATCGTAACTGTCAGTACGCCGGATTTCGGCGCGCGGGGATGGATCGACTTTTCGTTCAATCAGGCGAACGCCTATGCTTCGCTCCCAGCCACCGCCACCATCTGGAACTTTCAACAGACGGGCTTCACGCTGGACGGGACGATGCAGTCTACCCCCGGCGTGAGCGGCTTCCTCGGCGCGGGACCGCTCATCATACCGAATGATGCGGCGGGCGCCAACTACTTCACGCAAGGAATCCCGGCGTGGGGCAGTTCCTTCAGCTTCACCGTGGTCTTCGATGGACCGGCAGTGGGCGCCGCGGCGCCGGATGGCAGCGCCTTCCGCGTGGCTCTTTTACATTACGATTTCTCGCCCTTCGTATCGCCGCTGGTCGATGATGAGGTGGCCAACATCACCCTCAATCCGGCGGGGGATTTCTCGACTTTGGGCAGCACGTTCGACCGCGGATCGGCCTCGGTGGATCCGGTCCCGGAACCGGCGGTGGCATGGCTGCTGGCTCCCGGCCTGGGCGCGCTGCTGCTGGCGGCACGCCGGCGCCGGTATAATTGAGTATTGGATCTCGAAAAGACACTGCTGCGCAAAGTTGGGGAAGCCATTCATCGCTACCGGATGATTCGCGACGGCGACCGGGTGGCCGTGGCGCTTTCCGGCGGTAAGGATTCGGCGACCATGCTGGAAGCCCTGCTGCTGCTCCAGAAACGCGCGCCCATCGACTTTTCCCTTAGCGCTTTCACCGTGGAGCAGGGCAAGTTCCTCGCCCCCATCGCTCCTCTCGGCGAATATCTGAAGGCGCGCGGCATTGCCTGGACCTATTTCCGCGACGCGCCGTCGCTGCGCCTGCTGGAAGAAGATCCGGACCACGGATGCGACCTGTGCAGCCGCTACCGGAGGCGCGCCGTGTACGAGATCGCCTCCGGCCTGGGCTGCAACGTGATCGCCTTCGGCCACACCGCGGACGATTTCTGCGAGGCCCTGCTGCGCAATACCATGTTCACCGGCAAGCTCGGTTCGCTGCCCGCCGTGACCCATTCCCGCACCGGCGCATACCGCTTGATCCGCCCCTTGGTATTCGTTACCGAAGACATCACTACGGCCTACGCCGCCGCCTGCGGCGTGCCGCTGGTACCGTGCGGTTGCGGGCAGCGTGCCGGTACGGTGCGGCGCGCCCTGCGCAATCTCTTCGGGGAGTTGGAACGCTCATACCCGCATCTCAAGGAAACTATGCTTTCCGCCATGGGAAACGTGGATACCAGCCGCCTGCTGGATACGCGCTTCCTGAATCTGCATGGCGAAAGTACCGAATCGGCAACACAAACCCAGGAATTGTTTCCGATTGTCACGGAATTGCAGTCTCCTGGCGATTGACCCAAGGTTACAATCCGGTTACCATAAGTTCTCTCCATATCAAACCTAAATTATGAGACTGCTGCCACGCGAAGAGAAGTTCTTCCACCTGTTTCTGAAACAGGTGGAGATTATTTCGGAAGCTTCGCGCCTCCTGCTGGAAGGCGTCCGGGGCACCAACGCGCGCCTGGCGGGTGCGGCCACCGAAATCAACGTGCTGGAACACCGCGGGGATGAAGTAATCCACGAATTGTTCACCCGGCTCAACCAGACGTTCATCACACCCATCGATCCGGAGGACATCCACAATCTCTCCTCCGCACTGGACAATGTGCTGGACGGCGTGGAAGACACGGCGCACCGCCTGGTGAGCTACCGCATCGACCCGGTCCCGCCGGCTATGGTCAAGCTTTCGGAGATTGTGGCCAGTTGCGCCAGAGCTCTGAAGGAGGCGTTCGAAGCGCTGGAAAACAACGGCCCCATCATGGAGCACTGCATCGAAATCAATCGCCTGGAAAACGAGGCGGACCTGATCGGCAGAGCCAGTGTGGTGGACCTGTTCGATAAGGAGAAGGACCCCATCACGCTGATCAAGCTCAAGGAAGTCTACGAATTCTTCGAGGGCACCATCGATAGCTGCGAAGACGTGGCCGACGTTTTGCAGAACGTGGTGGTTAAGAACAGCTAGCATGTCCGTCCTCACGCTCGCCGTACTGATCATCGCGATCGCGTTGGTGTTCGATTATATCAATGGATTTCACGATGCGGCGAATTCCATCGCCACGATTGTGGCCACGCGGGTGCTCACCCCGTTTCAAGCGGTGCTGTGGGCCGCGTTTTTCAATTTTGTGGCGGCTTTCCTGTTCGGTACGGCAGTGGCCAAGACGGTCGGCAAGGGCTTCGTGGATCTTGGCCTGGTCACGCCCTACGTGATTATGGCCGGCCTGATGGGAGCCATCGTATGGGACCTGATCACGTGGTGGCTGGGCCTGCCCACCAGTTCGTCGCACGCCTTGATCGGCGGGTACGCCGGCGCCGCTATCGCGCGCGTGGGCCTGCTGCGCGGCGTCGGCCACAGCCTGGAAGCGCTCAACGTCAGTTCCACTGGCCAGTGGCCCTTCACGCTGAAGATGATCATCGGCGCCCCGTTGATCGGACTGGTCTCCGCCTACATGATGATGGTGCTGGTCTACTGGTTGTTCCGGCACTCCACCCCGTCGAAAATGGACAAGTATTTCCGCAAGCTCCAGTTGGTTTCGGCGGCGGCATTCAGCTTGGCGCACGGCTCTAACGACGCGCAGAAGACCATGGGGGTGGTCACCGGCGTGCTCTTCACTTCGGGTTACCTGAAAAGCTTCGAAGTTCCGATCTGGGTCATTCTGGCCGCCCACTCGGCCATCGCACTGGGCACGCTCAGCGGCGGCTGGCGCATCGTACACACCATGGGCGGACGGCTGACGCGGCTCAAACCGCGCAGCGGATTCTGCGCCGAAACCGGCGCCGCGGCCAGCGTCCTGCTTTCCACTTATATGGGAACGCCGGTCTCCACCACGCACGCCATCGCCGGCGCCATCGCTGGCGTGGGCAGTATTCAACGCATGAAA
>JANYJN010000328.1 GCA_025358475.1 Candidatus Solibacter sp. | reverse complement strand
GATTCCTGGAATGCCGGCAAGAAATATCAGCCCACGGGACCCGGGGACGCGCGCGAGGGATACTGCGCCATCTCCTTGCTCCCCAATCTGGGCCAGACGGGCAACGTTCTGATGATTACGGGCACTGGTGGCAGCGCCGTGAGCGCCGGTGCGGATTTCCTGGCCGACGAAGCGTCCGTGGCCGCGCTGCGGCGCCGCCTGCCGGCGAAGCAGAACGGCCTTTTCCCTCCGTTTGAGGCGCTGATCCGTGTCAAAGGCCGCAGCGCTCTACCGCGTGACGCCACCATTGTGATTTGCCGCCCGCCGCGGCGGTAAAGCCACGTGATCGCCAACCGGGCAGTTGGCCGGGAAAGTCAAGCTTTCAGTTCGGACTATACCGGGTGTGGAGCGGGGGTGTGGAGCGGGGCGGCGCGAAGGTCCACCCCGCCATGGTTTACCAGGCCAGGCGCAGGCCGAGCTGTGTTTGCCGCATCCCGGCGGCGGACGTGATCCTGCCGAAGTTGGTCGAGTTGCGGCCTGTGGTGGGCGACCCGAGATTGACGAGGTTCAGCGCATTGGTCATCTCCGCGCGGAACTCGAGGCTCATCAGCTCCTTCACTTTGAATTTGCGGAAGAGTCCGATGTCCACCCATTTCGCGCCAGGGCCATCGATCAGGTTGCGGGATGAGTTGCCATCCGCTCCGATGGCCGGGTTGGTGAAGGCGGCGGTGTTGAACCACGCGCTGGTAACAGCGGAGCGCGGGCGGCCCGCATCAAGCTTCGGATCGCCGATGATGTCGACGCGATCGGTGTTGTTGCCGTCGACGTTGACGTCCGATCCGGTGGTTAAGGTGAGCGGCGCTCCGCTACGCATCGTGCTGATGGCGGAGATTGTCCAGCCGTTGAGCGCTTGCCGTAACGCGGGCGCGCCGTGGAAGTAGTTCATCTCCCAGATGGCGGAAATGTTGGCCACGTGGCGGCGATCGCCATTGGTGCGGGCGCGCTCCAGGGCGAGATTGCGGAAGTCCTCGGCGCCGCCGGTGGGCTGGTTGTTTTGCGTCTGCGCGCCTTCCATACTTTTTGCGAACGTGTAAAAGCCGCGCAGCGTGAAGCCGTGGGACATGCGCTTCTCCACGGTGTTCTGCAGGCCGTGATAGCCGGAGTTGATGATGCCGTCCTCGTAGTAAATGATGCCCAGTGTGCCGGGAAGGTACGGACGCCGGCCCGGCAGGTTGGCGGTAGTGGCGCCAGGCGTCCAGCCGGCGTAGTTCCTGTCAACGGTGAACGGCAGACGGTGGGACAGCGTCCCCACATAGGCGCTGGTGACGCTCAGATCCTTGCGCACCTGGCGCTGGATGGAGAAGTTGAACTGGTAGGTGTAGGGGAAGTGAAAGTTCGGCGCGATGGTGGAGACGTCCGACGGCTTTAGCAGGAAGCGGATGTTCTTCGGATCGTAGCTGATCGGGAACGGCGAACCGCCCATGTTGCCGTAGGGATCGGCCAGCGTCTTGACGTTGGCGAAGGTCTGCCGCGCCGAGAAAGGCTGGTAGTCCGTCGTCATATTCATGTTGTTGCTCGAAATGCTGCCGTAGAAGACGCCGCCCGACGCGCGGACGGAGGTCTTGCCGTCGCCGAACGGATCCCACGCCAGACCGAGGCGCGGCGCGAAGAACTTGTGCGGGGCGCTGAAGATGCCGCGGCTGACGCCGTTATCGCCGGGGAACAGAAGACCCACCGGCGCGTTGGACGCGACCGTCGATTGCACGCCCGGCGCGAAGGTCATCTTGCGGTCCAGCGGATCGGTCATCGACATCGGCATTTCGTAGCGCAGGCCAAGGTTGAGGGTGAGGCGCGGATGGATGCGCCAGTCGTCCTGAACGTACAGCCCGGCGTACCAATCGTTATCGATCTTTGTGGCAGGCGTGTCCTGTTTGAAGCTGGCGGGGACGCCGACCAGGAAGTCGGCCAGCGCGTTGCCGGTCTTCTTGCCGTCGAAACTCCACACACCGTAGTTGTTGAGCGAGGTGTCCTGGATGAACTTCTCCAGCGAAGCGTCGATGCCGAACTTGATGGAGTGCTTGCCGCGAGTGATGGAGAGCGCATCGCGCAGGCCGTAGTAATTGCTGCCGGCCACCGGGCCCTGGATCGCCTGGCCGAACGTCATATAGCCGCTGATGGTGATCTGGGGGAGCGCCTTCACGCCCTGCGTGGTGAATTTCGAGCCCAGGTCGCCCAGGTCGATATCCGGCGTGTTGAGCCGGCCGCCGAAGTTGCGGACGTAGGTGGCGCGGAACTGGTTGACCACGGTGGGGCTGATGGCCCAGGTGTCGCTGGCGTTGAAGTTCTGCTGCTTCCACGTGAAGTTCTGTGTGGACCAGGGCATGTTGCCGGAGGCCGCCTGGTATTCGTTGCCCTTGGTGTAGAAGTAGCTGCCGGTGATCTGGTGCTTATTGGTGGGTAGGTAGTCGACCTTGCCGTTCACGTCGTTGAGGTTGGACGGCCGGCGCTGCTGCCATTGGTAGATGCCGTTGGGCATGTTGGAACCCATATTGGCGTACTGGGTGAGGATCTTCATCGCGACCGGATCGATTGCGGTAGGGGAGATCACGCCGCTGGTAATGCCGGTGTATTTGGGTAAGATTGCCGATGCCGAGAAATCGCCGGTGAGTTCCTTCACCGTGGGGACGATGGCGCCGCTGAACGTGCTGAACTGGCGCTCGCGCAGACCCTGA
>JANYJN010000264.1 GCA_025358475.1 Candidatus Solibacter sp. | reverse complement strand
TATCAATCTCGATTACCTGCATAACAGCCCGAAGTATAGCCCCTCCTACCAGGTTTACGGTATCGCCGGCGCGGCAAAATTCCAACTTACCAAGAAATTCGCGCTCAGCCCGCGCGCGGAATGGATGAGCGACAAGGGTGGCGGGGCTACCGGGGTCGGGCAGCAAGTCAAGGAAGTCACGTTAACGGGTATCTACGCGTTCATGGATCGGCTTTCGGGGTGGCTGGAATTCCGCAAGGACTGGTCCAACCAGCCCTTCTTTAACCGCGGCAATGAGACTGCGAACTGGAAGAATCAGCCCACCTTACTACTGGGGATGGTTGCCATCGTGGGGCCGAAACACTAAGACTACTCTTGCGGGATTGAGAAGTGGCCGCGAAGGCCTTAAGGTTTGGCCCCACTGGTAAGTTTAAGTACGAGGGCAGTCGGCTTGCTGTCACCTTCTCAGCTATGGCTCTTCAGGACTGGGTAGTGCGCGGCGTGGTGGGCTGCTGTATGCTTGCGTCCCTGCCCGTTTCAAAATCCGAAGATCTTGCGGTATCTAAAGAATACGAGGGCCGTCCGATTGAAGGCGTGCGCTTCGAACCGCCTTTGCAGCCTGTGGCGCGCGCCGACCTGAATCGCCTGGTGCTCTTGCAGCCAGGAACGCCGCTGCGTCAAAGCGACGTTCGCGACGCCATCAAGCGCCTGTACAACACCGGCGAATATCAGGATATCGAGGTCACCTGGGAGCCTTCGCCCACCGGCGTGGTGCTGGTGTTCCGCACGGTGGAGCAGTGGTTCGTAGGCCCGTTGGAGGTGCGCGGCAAGGTCAGCCTGCCGCCCAGCGAAGGACAGCTTGCCAACGCAGCCCGGCTCGAGTTGGGCACTCCGTTCAACGACGAGGATATCGACGCGGCCGCCAAGGGAATGCAGGATCTGATGCAGCGCAACGGGCTGTACCGGGGTACCATCCAGCCGAAGGTGGAGCGGGACAACGAGCACCAACAGGTCTCGCTCACCTTTGAGGTGAACGCGGGGAAGCGTGCGCGCTTGACGACGCCAGGGGTTACGGGCGATACCAAATTGCCTCCGGAGGCGATCGCCAAGGCCGCCAGGTACAAGGGCCGGTTCCGCTGGAAACTGGCCACGGCTTCCAATCAGCAGAGCGGCGTGCAGAAAGTGCGGGCGCGATACAACAAAGACGAGAGGCTGACGGCGGAGGTGGTGCTGGACCACGTGGACTACAACGCGACTACCAACACCGTTAAACCGACCATCCGCGCCGATGGTGGTCCGAAGGTGCAGGTGAAGGTGAGCGGTACCAAGATCTCCAAGGGGACCCTGCGGAAGTACGTGCCCGTGTTCGATGAAGAGACCGTCAATCGCGACCTGCTGGTGCGCGGCGTCGCCAACCTGCGCGACTACTTCCAGAATAAGGGCTACTTCGACGTGGAGGTGGATTTTCAAGACCGGCAGGTGACGCCGGATCAGGAGGAAGTCACCTACGTGATCGGTCTGGGCGAACGGCACAAAGTGGTGAAGGTGGATGTCACCGGCAATCATTATTTCAAAACCGAACAGATCCACGAGCGCATGTTTTTACAGCCGGCAGGGACCGTTCGGCTGCGGCACGGCCGCTTCAGCCAGGGGTTTGCCAAGCGTGACGAAGCGGCCATCACGGCGCTATATCGCGATAGCGGATTCCGCGATTGCAAGGTGACGGCCAAGAGCGTGGACGACTATCAGGGAAAAACCGGCGTCGTCGCCGTGACCCTTCAGATCGAGGAGGGCACGCAGTATACGGTTGGCAAGATCGACGTGCAGGGGATCAATCGCCCGGATCGGGATGCCATCCTGGCGCGTTTAGCGTCGCTGCCTGGGCAGCCTTTCAGCGAGACCAACGTCGGGCTGGACCGCGATACGATCCTCGCCGAGTATCAATCCGCCGGTTATCCGGATGTGTCGTTCGACTGGCGGATTTCGAGCGTGCCGGAACGGTATGAGGCCAACCTGGTGTACGTGGTGCAGGAGGGGCAGCCGCGCTATGTGCGCGACGTCCTCATATCCGGGTTGCGTGCCACGCGCATGCGGTTGGTGCAGCCCAACGTGCTGCTGAAAGCGGGCGAACCGCTGTCGTGGACGCAGATGGGCGCGATGCAGCGGAAACTCTATGATCTGGGCGTCTTCGACAAGGTCGATATGGCGATCCAGAATCAGCAGGGCGATACCGAAAACAAGTATGTAATCTTCCACCTTACGGAAGGGCATCGCTATTACGTGGGAATCGGATTTGGTGCGGAAGTGGCACGCATCGGCGGGGCGCAGAGCAGCCTGGAGCAAGGCGCCACCGGTTTTTCGCCGCGGGGAAGTTTGGAAATCAGCCGCCTCAACATGTGGGGACTGGGGCACAGCCTGAATTTCAAGGGCCGCTATTCCACGCTGGACCGGCGCGTCTCCTTGAACTACCTGGCGCCTCGCTACCGCAACGTGGAAGGCCGCAACATTTCCTTCACGGCCCTCTACGACAACACGCGCGACGTTCGCACGTTCACGGCCCAGCGGTACGAGGGGTCGGCGCAACTCTCGCAGCGCCTCTCCAAGGCGACCACCGCGCTATGGCGCTATACCTGGCGGGACGTGGTGGTGGACCAGAGCACGCTGAAGATCGACCCACTATTGATTCCAACGCTGGCGCAGCCGGCGCGCATCGCGATGATTTCCGCCAACCTGGTTCAGGACCGGCGTGACGACCCGGTGGACGCCCATCGCGGCGTTTATAACTCCGCCGACATGGGATTGGTCAATCACTACTTCGGCGGCAACAAGAATTTTCTGCGGTTCCTGGTACGCAATTCGCTTTACAAGCGCCTGCACGGCGATGCCGTGCTTGCCAGCAACACCCAGTTCGGCTGGCTTCATCCATACAGCATCGCGCCGGGGAGCAATTCGGCACAGTACATTCCCTTGCCGGAGCGCATCTTCGGCGGCGGATCCACTTCGCATCGCGGCTTCCCGGACAATCAGGCCGGTCCGCGCGACTTGGTCAGCGGGTTCCCACTGGGCGGCGATGCGCTGCTGTTCCATTCGACGGAATTGCGCTTCCCATTCCTGGGCGAGAACATGACAGGTGTGGTGTTCCACGATCTGGGCAATGTCTATTCGGACCTGCGGAGTATTTCGTTCCGCTACAAACAGCGCGATAAGACGGACTTCAACTACATGGTGCACGCGGCCGGTTTCGGAATCCGCTATAAGACGCCGGTGGGGCCATTGCGGCTGGACTTGGCGTACAGCCTGAATCCGCCGGTTTTCAACGGGCTGAAGGGGACCTTCCTGCAGTTCCTCTTGAACCAGGCGACGCCGGCCATCCAGCGCGTCAGCCACTTTCAATTCTTCTTTTCTATCGGGCAGGCATTTTGAGTATGCGACAGGTTCTGGTGGCAATCGCGTTGAGCGTGACAGCCGCGGCGGCGGGCGTGGTGGATCGCGTGGCGGTGGTGGTGGGGAACCAGGTGATCACGGAATCCGAGGTGCTTTTGGAGGTGCGTCTGACCCAGTTCCTGAACGGGCAGCCTCCCGATCTGAGCACCGCGCAACGGAAGTCCGCGGCGGAGAGGCTGGTGGACCAGCAACTGATCCGCCATGAAATGGAGGTTGGCGGATACCCGATGCCGGTGGAGAGCGAAGGCGACGCGGTACTGCGCAAGGTCCGGCAGGAGAACTACCACAGCATCCCGGCATTTCGCGCCGCGTTGGAAAAGTATGGCCTGACCGAAGATGAGGTCAAGCGGCACCTGCTGTGGCAGGTGGCGGCGATGCGCTTCACCGACCAGCGATTCCATATGGCAATTCCGGCGCCGCCCACGCAATCGGCCGAGCGGTCCAGCGATGAAGACCCGTCCAAAAATACGGTGGAGGATCAGATGGTGGTTTGGCTGAAGGAGGCGCGCAGCAACACGCGCATTCAGTTTAAGAAGGGGGCATTCCAGTGAGCCGGGGAAAGCGCATTGCGCTCTGGGTGGGTGGCGGGCTGGCCGGCCTGATCGTGGTCCTGTTCGTGGCAGGCATCGCGATTGTGCGCACGGATTGGTTCCGCAACATGGTGCGCGAGCAGATTGTCGCCGCGGTGGAATCAGGGACGGGCGGGCGCGCCGAGATCGGTTCCTTTACGTTCGATTGGACGCACTTGCGCGCGCAAATTCGCAACTTCGTGGTGCATGGCCTGGAGCCGGCGGACGCCGCGCCGCTATTGCGCGCGGATTTGGTGCAGGTGGATTTGAAACTGCTCTCGCCGTTCCGCGGTTTCGTCGATATCGCCTACCTGCTGCTGGAGAAACCGCAGGCCAACGTGATTGTCTATCCGGACGGGCACACCAATGTGCCCTCGCCGAAGGTGCCCGGCAAGGGCGACAAGACCGCGCTAAAGACGGTAGTGGATCTGGCGGTAGGCAAGTTCGATCTGCGGGACGGCACGCTGAAGTTCGCCGAGCGCAAGAGCGCGTTGAACATGAGCGGCGAGAATCTGCGCGCCGAACTCAGCTTCAACATGGTGACCTCGCGTTACACGGGCGAGGTGGACATCAGTCCGCTCTATGTCAACGCGCTGCGCGTGGATGTGAAGCTGCCGATGACGCTGGAGAAGGACCGCATCGGCTTTGCCGGCGCGACGCTGCGCACGCCGAAATCGGAGGTCACCATCACGGGCGCCATGGAACATCTGGCGGCGCCGCGCACCAACGCTCACGTGGTGGCGCGCGTGGCCATCGACGAAGTTGCGCAACTGGTGGCGCTCGGCATCCCGCTGGACACGGCGCACGGTCCGGCGGTGGTGAACGCCGATATCACCGCCTCGATGGACGATGCCGGGCTCAACGTGCAGAACGCCAAGGTGAACCTCGGTCAGACCAACATCGAAGCTTCCGGGACTACCAAGCAGGTGCAGTTTCAGAGCATGCTCGCGCTGGGTGAACTGGGCCGGCTGTTCCGCGTTGCTGGTGGGCCGGAGGGGGCGGTGCGGTTCGGCGGCAGCGCGTCCTACACGAATGCGAACGATTACCGCGTGACGGCCAACCTAGCCGCGCGCAACGTGGCCTTCAAACAGGGGACCACGCACATCGCGGGCGTCAGCCTGGAGTCCAGCGTCACCGCGGACGCCACCCGGATCGAGCTTGCCGGGATGCGATTGGGCGCGCTCGGCGGAAGTCTCACCGGCTCCGCGTCGCTTGAGAAGTTGGACCGCTTCCAGCTCTCCGGGAACCTGCACAATTTCGATATCGAAAAACTGGCGGGGGCATTTCTAGCCGCGCCGCTGGGCTACGACGGGGTGATCTCAGGGCCCTTGCAGGCGCAGGGCAGCCTGAAGACCCCGGCGGCGGCAGCGGCGCACGCGAACCTCGGAATCGCGCCGGGGAAACGCGGCGTGCCGGTGTCTGGCAAGTTGAACGTGGCGTACAACGGCGGCGCCGATACGGTGACGCTGGCGAAGTCTTACCTCGCCCTGCCGCACACGCGCATCGATCTCGCCGGCGCGCTGGGGCAGAGGATCGATGTGCGCGCCGTCTCGCGCGACCTGGCGGATTTCCAGCCCCTCGCAGGCAATCTGCCGGTGAAATTCAACGCCGGCGGCGCTGCCACCGTAACCGCGACGGCCACCGGTAAACTGAGTGCGCCGCGCATCGCGGGTGATGTGCTGGTGACTAATTTCACCGCCCAGGGCCGGCCGTTCACGCGCCTCGCCACCAGCTTCGAGGCATCGAAAACCGGGGCGTCGGTGAACCACGGAGTTCTGGCGCGCGGCTTGCTGCAAGCTAACTTCGCCGCGGCCGTGGGGCTGCGCAACTGGAAGCCCGAGAATTCCCAGCCGCTGCACGCCGATGTCACGGTGCGCAACGCCGACGTGCAGGACGTGCTGGCGATGGCCGGCCAATCCTCGCCGGTACCGGTGACCGGGGCGCTGACGGTGGACGCGCATGTCAACGGGACGCTGGGCGATCCGCTGGGCAACGCCGACATCGCCATAGTCAACGGAACCATCGAAGGGGAGCGCTTCGATTCACTAACCGCGCATGCGGTGATGACGCAGGGCGCGATCGATATTCCCTCGCTCGGATTCGTCGCCGGACCCTCGCGCATCGACGCCAATGTGAGCTATCGCCACGCGATCGACAATCTGCAACACGGCACCTTCCGCGCGCATGTCGCCAGTAATCAGGTACAACTGGCGCAGTTCCAAAGCCTGGTGAAGGACCGGCCCGGCTTGCGGGGCGCGCTGACCCTGAATGCGGACGCGACCGGCCAAGTGGCCGGCGAAGTGCAGTTGACTACGCTGAGTGCGAATGCGGCCGTCCGCGGCTTGGAAATGGAAGGCAAGCAACTGGGCGACCTGACGGCGACCGCAGTTACCGCGGGGCAGGCCATCCAGTACAATGTGAACTCCGATTTCGCGGGTTCCACCATCAAAGTGAATGGCCGCTCCCTGCTGACCGGCAAGCACGAGACCACGGCGAACGCGCAGATCGCCAACCTGCCCATCGAGCGCGTACTCGCCGTGGCGGGACGGCGCGATCTGCCGGTGAGCGGAACGCTTTCGACCACCGCGGATGTTTCGGGGACGCTCGACGCGCCGCAGGCCAACGTGAATCTCACCGTGACCAACGGCAAGGCGTACGGCGAACCGTTCTCGCGCTTGCAGGGAAATATCGCTTATACCAACCGGTCGGTTCGCGTTACCGATATGAAACTGGCGGCGGGCGCGGCCTCTGTTGAACTGACTGCGTCGCTGGAGCACCCGCCGGGCAATTTCGAGGACGGGCGCGTGCAGTTCCACGTGCGCAGCAATCAGGTGCAGTTGGGCAGCCTGCACGCCGTGCAGCAGGTGAAGAGCGGCCTCACCGGAATGGTAGAAATTGTCGCCGACGGCGCGGCCACGCTGCGCAAGAATGCGGTGCCGCTTTTCTCCACTTTGAATGCCAACATCGGGGCGCGTGGCCTGGCTCTCGATAAAAAGCCGCTGGGCGATCTGACGCTCACCGCGGAGACTCGCGGCAAGGAAACCGCCTTCGCGCTGAATTCGAATTTCGCCGGCTCCACCATCAAAGGCAACGGCCGCGTGGAACTGGGGGGCGACTATCCGGTGGACGCGCAGGTCAGTTTCGCGAATGTCACTTACTCGGGGCTGAATGCATGGCTACAGAGCTCTGTCCGCACCTTCGACGGGTCGCTCGATGGACAGGTCAGCGTGAACGGTCCGGTAGGGCGCACGCCGCCAGATCTGCGTGGTCTGCGCGGGACGCTGCAAGTGACGAAACTCGAGGCGCATACCGTGGCCTCGAGCGCGGTGAAGAAGCCGCGAGTCAACCTGGAACTGCACAACGAAGGGCCCATCGCCGCCGCCTTGGATCACGGCGTGATCACCGTCCGCAGCGCCAAGATCGCGGGCCCTTCCACCAATCTGGCGGTGACGGGCACGGCGTCCATAGTTGACGCAGGCGCGCTCAACCTGCGAGTGGACGGCAACGTGAAGCTGGAGGTTTTGGAAGCTCTGAATCCCGACATTTTTTCCTCGGGAGGCGTGCTGTTAAATGCGTCCGTGACGGGCAGCACGGCGAAGCCGGTGATCAACGGACGGCTGCAACTGCAGAATGCTTCCTTCAATATGGTCGACCTGCCCAACGGTATCTCCAAGGCCAACGGGGCGGTGAGCTTTAACGGCACCGAGGCGGTGATCCAGAACATCACGGGCGAGACCGGGGGCGGCAAGGTCACGCTTTCAGGGTTCGCGGGTTACGGCGGTCCGGAGATGCAGTTCCGGGTGCAGGTGAAGGCGGACGGCATCCGGGTGGCGTATCCACCCACCGTGACCACGCAGGCCTCGGCGCAACTGGCGCTGGTGGGCACCACGTCGCGCAGTCTTCTTTCCGGCACGGTGACCATTATGGACGTGGCGCTGCACTCGCATTCCGACATGGGCAGCCTGCTGAACTCGGCGGCGGCGCCTCCGCCGGCGGCCTCAGTGAGTACGGGCCTACTGGCGGGCATGCGCTTCGACGTCAAGATCCGGACGTCGCCCGACACCCAGTTCCGCACCACGCTGACCGAGAATCTGCAGGCCGACGCCAACCTGACGCTGCGCGGCAGCGCCGATCATCCCGGCATGCTGGGGCGCGTGACGGTGACGCAGGGCGACGTGGTGTTCGCGGGGACCAAATATACCATTGACCGGGGCACGGTGACGTTCTACAATCCGCAGAAGATCGAGCCGATTCTGAAT
>JANYJN010000184.1 GCA_025358475.1 Candidatus Solibacter sp. | reverse complement strand
GCGCGGAGGATCTGCCGAAGGGCATCTTCGCGGGATACCGCCACTTCCATGTCTCCGCCTATTTCCTGCAAGATGGGCTGCGGCCGGGCTTGAAGGAACTGTTCGCCGAGGCGCGGAGACTGGGCCTGAGCACGTCCCTGGACACCGGCTACGATCCCTCGGAGCAGTGGTCCCCGGAACTGATCGATACACTCCGGGAAGTCGATGTGTTCCTGCCGAACGAATCGGAAATCCAGGGCATCACCAACCGCCCGGATGTAATGGACGGCCTGCGGGCACTGGACAACGGCCACACCCTGGTGGTCGGGAAACTGGGGTCGGAAGGCTGCCTCTCGTTGTACGAGGGGACATTGGTCAAGGTCGAAGCATTTCCGGTCCAGGTCGTCGATACGACCGGTGCGGGCGATTCTTTCGACGCCGGCTTTCTGCACGCCTGGCTAAGGGGCAAGCCGCTCCGCGACTGCATGCGCTTCGGCGCGGCGTGCGGCGCGCTGTCCACGAGGGGGCTGGGCGGCACTGCCACGCAGCCCAGCGAAAAAGAAGTGGAGGTCTACGTTCATGCGCAAGCCGGGCATTGATTTTCATACCCACCCGCTGCTGGTTCGGGAAATGGTGGAGCGGCACCCCGAATTAGTAAAAGCCGCGCGCGAGACGTATTACATCGGGAATAATTTTCAGCCGCTCGAAACCTTCCACCTGGAACTGGATTTGGCGGGAATCGAGAAGGCCGTGGTGCTTCCGATGGACGCCTCCACGATAACGGGCGCGGTGGTCTGGACGAATGAACAGATCGCCGAGCTTTGCCGGATGTCGTCACGCTTCATCGGATTCGCGAGTGTCGATCCGCATCGCGAGGATGCACCCCAGCGGCTGACTCACGCGGTCCAAACCCTGGGTTTGCGCGGGTTGAAGCTGAATCCGCCGATGCAGCGGTTCTTCCCGGATGATCCATTGGCATACCCGCTCTATGAAACGGCGCGGGACCTCGGGGTTCCGATTCTCTTCCATGCGGGTATGAGCTGGGAGCCGGGAAGCCGGCTACAGTATGGCCACCCCTTGCGGTTTGAGAATGTGGCGGCGGACTTCCCGAAGCTGCGCATCGTGCTGGCCCACTTGGCCTGGCCCTGGGTGGTGGAAGCGGTGGCGCTCGCCCTGAAATACCCGAACGTTCACCTGGATACGTCGGCGCTCTACTTCGATAATCCGCGAGACTTCCTGCGATTCGCCATGACGCAACAGGTGCCGCTGACGGTATTTGAACGAAGCCTGCGAAAGCAGTTGGTGTTTGGATCCAATTATCCGCGGGTGGAGATTAAGAACATGGCTGCAGCCGTCGACTCGCTGGGCTTTTCCGAGGAATGCCTGAACATGGTCTTCCGGCGCAATGCCGAGGCGTTACTGGAGTCGGGCCGATGATCGTTAAGCTGATCCGCATCGAGGTGCAATCGCGCCAGGATCTGGAGATGATCGATATCACCGAACAGATCGAGCGCGCGGTGGCAGAGAGTGGCGTGCGGGACGGACTAGTCTGGGCCATGACCGCCCACACGTCCGCCGGTCTGCTGGTCACCGAGGGAATCGAGTGCCTGGAGAGGGATGTCCTGGCCCACTTGGAGCGGCTGGCACCGAAACAGCCGCCCGAAGGAACTTACGGTTATTGGCACAACCGCTATCTGGATTTCGACGGCCGGCTCGGTTTCAACGCGGGGGACCATCTGAAGAGCATTCTGAGCGGCGTGAACTGCCTCTTCCCCGTGGAGAACGGAAAGGTGATTCGCGGGAGCCGGCAGAAGGCGTACTTCGTGGAGTATGACGGTCCTCTGGCGCGAACGGTATTGATCCAAGTATTGGGAGAAGGAAGTACCAACGATAAAACGTAGGCAAACGAATGATGCTACGGGTTGGCGTTTGCACCAGGCCAGTGGCGGCGCAAATCCCCGGTAACGGCATCCTCGCATTTTGCCGATTCCCGAGCCCGTGGGAGATGGAGAACAATGAAGAATCGTTTTGGCATGAACCGCAGAGACTGGATGATGCTTTCCGGCGCAGGACTGGCCATGCCTCCGGGAGCCGCCCAGGCGCAGGGTGCTGCGCCGCCGGCCAACGATCTTGACGCGGTGCTGCCCGACCAGTTGCTGCTTAAGGATTACCGTCCTAAATCGATTTATAAAATTCAAGTTTCGGAGATCAAGAAGGCCAAGTATCCGGCCATCGATTGCCATCACCACGTCCAGTCCAAGACCCAGGAGCAAGTCGACGAAGAAGTCAAAATCATGGACGCGGCCGGGTTGGAGTCTTCGGTTGCGTTCTGCCCGGTAGGCGAGGGCCCTAACTACCGTGCCAGCGCTTTCGATGACGCTTACAAAATCTACTCTAAGTATCCGAAGCGCTTCTACATATATTGCGGCCTCGACATGCGGGGCGTCGACCAGGCGGGGTTTGGCCCGGCCACCATCGCGGAACTGGAACGGTGCCACAAGATGGGCGCTGTCGGCGTAGGAGAGCTCCATGACAAAGGCATGGGCATTGGGGGTGTCATAGGCGGTCCCGCAAACTGGCCAGGCACCCGCAAGGGCCCAGGGGGAGCTTCCGCGCGGCCGCCGCAATCTCCGATCCAGGGCTTCCACCCCGATGCACCGCAATTGGATGCCATCTGGGAAAAGTGTGCGGACCTGGGCATGCCGGTCAACTTGCACGTGTCCGACCCGTACTGGTCCTACCTGCCGCAGAACAGATTCAACGACGGCCTCATGAACGGTTTCAGTTGGCGGCTCGACAACAAGCCGGGAATCATGGGGCACAACGAGTTGATCGAGAGTTACGAGGCAGCGGCAAAAAGGCATCGCCGGACGGTTTTCATCGCCAGCCACCTCGCCAACCTGGATTATGACCTTCCCCGGCTCAGCCAGATTTTCGAGCGCAATCCCAATTTCTACGCCGACTTCTCGGCCCGCTTCCACGAGACCTGCACTGTCCCGCGAGCCACGGCGCAGTTCCTGAAGAAGTGGGCGCATCGGGTGCCCTACGGCACTGATATCCCCTTCAGCCAGCACCTTTTCAGCCTTACCTACAGGATATTGGAAACGACCGACGAACACTTCTACGACCAGGACTTTTACTTCAATTTCAATTACCACTGGCCGTTGTACGGTATGGGCCTGCCGGATGACGTTTTGAAGAAGATTTACCGGGAGTCCGCGTTGAGCGCCTTCAGGCTGGCGCAATCGAAAGCCAAAGGGTGAGGCTCAGCTGTTCAATCTCAGGTAATCGCTCCCTAAATAACGGTCGCGGCTTCGCTGGCCGTTGAATGGATTCGGGCCGCCCGACGCCATCCTGAAGAAGGCGCACGGCAACGCGAGACGCGGCGTAACGGGTTCACCACCCATTTGGAATGCCTGAGTCCTGAGCTTTGATTCCCGAGCGCGATGACATGGCCCCTTCCTGCGCAAAGTATATTGGGAGAATGCCGCGAGGCTGTTGTCCCTTCCTTCATAGAGGAGAGAATCGCAATGCTTACTCTTGCCCGGTCCACGCTGATTTGTCTGGCAGTTGGTGTTTGCGCCCTGGCCGCCTCCCCCGGCCAGGTCGAAAGCAAACGCGCGCAACGCGATATTGACGCCGATACAGACCCGGGTTCCGCCTTCTGGCGCGGCAGTCCGGCTATTTATCTCGCCAATGATAGCCGCGGTAATCCCGTGCCGGGATACAAGTCGGAAATTCGATCGCGATGGACGAACCGGAATCTCTATTTTCTGTTCGTCTGCCCCTACGAGCAACTCAATCTGAAGCCGAATCCCAGCACATCGGCTGAGACTAACGAACTTTGGAAGTGGGACGTAGCGGAGGTTTTCATCGGCTCCGACTTCAAGAACATCCGCCGGTATCGGGAATTCGAAATCTCCCCGCAAGGGGAGTGGGTCGACTTGGATATCGATCTCGATAGGCCGCGCCACGAAGACGGGTGGGTGTGGAATTCCGGATTTAAGGTCTCCGCTCGAATCGACCAGGCGGCCAAGATCTGGTCCGGCTTTATGCGGATTCCATACTCCTCCGTTGACGCGCGCTCGGCCGCCGGTGGCAATACTCTGAGAGTCAATTTCTTTCGCTCCCAGGGGATGCGGCCGAATCGGAAGGCGCTTACCTGGCAACCCACCGGGCAAGGCAATTTTCATGTGCCGGAGGCCTTCGGAACGCTCAAACTAGTGAATTGACGACGCAACACCGCCGCGTCAGACGACGATGACTTCCAGTCCTTTGGCGCGCAGTTTTGCCACCATCTCCTCGTCGACACGACTATCGGTGATGATTCGTTGCGCGCACTGGATCTTACCGATGAGCGATAGACTACGCCGGTTGAATTTACTGGCGTCCGCGACCACAGTAACTTCGTTCGCCACACGGATCATGACGTTGTTTAGTTGCGCTTCGAGGATGTCCGGTGTGGAAAACCCTTCGTCGGGATGCAATCCGTCCACCGCCAGAAAAAAGTGGTCCGCGTGCAAATCCTGCAGCATACGTTCCGCCTGAGGGCCCACGAAGGAACTTGAAGCGGGCCGCAGTATCCCCCCAATCATGATCAGCGAAATGCTCTCGCTCTCCGCCAGTTCGTAGACGATATTCATGGCGTTGGTGATCACGGTCAGCGGCAAAATCCGTGCCGACTTGAGATGCCTGGCAACCTGCGCAGTCGTAGACCCCGAATCTAAGATGATGCTTTGGTGGGGTTTGACCAACCGGGCGGCCGCGTGGCCGATGCGGACCTTCTCCGCGTGATGGATAGTTTCCTTGAAGCGCACAGGGTAGTCGACGGCGGGATTCAACTGCCGAACCGCGCCGCCGTGCGAGCGGATCAGGTCGCCGCGCTCGGAGAGGACATCCAGGTCGGCGCGAGCAGTCACCGCGGACACTTCGAACTTCACCACGATGCCTTCCACGGTGATGCGACCGTTCTGTTCGATGATCTCCTGAATCCTCTGCCGCCGCTCTTCGGCTAGCAACCGGTGTCGTCGTCCGAGATCTGCGGCTACTTGTTCCACACACTTATTCTATACGATTCCGCGGACGCCAAACAAAAGACAAAGCAAGGCCAAACAAAGAAATGTGAACCGCACTTCAGAGCGTAGGCTTTTTCCCTTGTCTCCCTCCATAGGGGACCACCGCGGCCGAGACACAGCTCAAGCCTGTCGTTATCGCAAATCTCACCCAGATGGCTATGAAAGAGTCGGGCAGACTGGGGTTTTGGGAAAAGGGCCACCGATAGCACTGCTGCCACACGGCAAACAGCGATTTACCCTGCCTATCGCAACGAGTAGGAGATCTGGCTGAATGCAGGACCGGACCTGCGGCACCCAGGGAAACGGCGCGGGTCCCGGCACTCCGCTGAAGCCGAACTGCGCCGCGCGAAGTTGTCTTTGAAGAAGAAGTGGGAATTGGCGCCGGATCTAATCGATCAAGCACGAGGTTGGGGCTTGCCGGACCGGATTGTGCCTGGCGATGCGGGATACGGCGAGGCCACGGAGTTTCGCGATGCGCTGGAGGAGCACGGTATCCGCTACGCCGTTGGCATCGCGCCGCTCTGAGACCGTCAGTCGGGCCGTGTCCACACTAGAATCAATCGCTCACGCAATGGCGTACCCTTCAGCTTGGGCGCCACCGAGTATGGCCCACGCCGCAAACCTTGCGGTAGGTATTCGGGCCTTATTTCAGCACACAGTTCAGCTTACAATAGGCCTCACTGGAAGGTTAATATGCACGGAATGCCCGTACCCACGTTGTTTAATTGGTACGCCCGAGTGGATTCGAACCACCGACCTTTTGCTCCGGAGGCAAACGCTCTATCCAGCTGAGCTACGGGCGCACAATGCCAACAACTCAATTGTAGTCACGTTCCCGCCGTACGGTCAAACTGCGCCCTCGCGCCGCTCGCGCCCGCGCATTTTCAATCTCCGCACGTCAATGTGGTAGGATGCCTTTTAGGACCATGTGCATCTCACGGAGAGGTGGCTGAGTGGTCGAAAGCAGCGGTTTGCTAAACCGTCGTAGGGGGAAACTTCTACCGGGGGTTCGAATCCCCCCCTCTCCGCCAGTATAACTCATTTAAAATCAATAACTTAGCGGTTGCCGGAATCCACTGCACCTGTTTTTTGCACTGATTTCAGAGTCTGGTGTCGTCTTTTCAACTTCTTCAATTTGAAGGTTCTCGAAGCTTGAACTTTGACTCGGACCAGCGAAGCCGTCGCCACCATGCTTTCCATTCGATCCAGGTAACAGAACCCGTGAAGCTATCCTTGTCCAACACGGTGTGCCTGAATTTCTTGTCTGCGAACACCCGCAGTGCTGAGGACCACACGAGTGGACAGCGCACATCGAAGCTACGCAGATTCGCGGAGCGGTCGAAGACCTCTGTTGCCATCACGGTATACTTCGCCACCTGAATCGGGGTCTTTACCAAAACGAATGCAAACAGGAGTCGCCAATTCGCTTGACCCGTTGTATTGGTTCCGATAACATCAATATTTGGTTTCTAACAGTTTCGTTTAATTTCAGATTGACGAAGACCTCCGCGCAGCTCTTGAAAGGAGATATTGCTTTGAGAACGCACTTGATCGTCGCATTCACCGCACTCTCATTCCTGACGCCGCATGTGCTCCCGGCTCAGTCCGCTCCGCGCCTCGATTCCTGGCGGGTTCTGGGACCGGGCGGCGGCGGCGCACAGTTCACTCCCGCCGTGAGTCCGGTGGACCCCAATCTTGTGTTGGTAAGCTGCGACATGACAGGCTCCTACATCAGCCTTGATGGCGGAGACTCCTGGCGGATGTTCAACCTCCGGGGCGTCACCCGGTTTTTCGTGCTGGACCCGCTGGACAGCAACATCATCTACGCCGCCACGGATTCCCTCTTCCGTAGCAACAACAAGGGGAAAACCTGGGAACTCATTCTTCCGAAGCCGGACGAAATCGCTGGTGTGGGCATCGGCGGCGATCACGCCGAGGAGCAACTTCTGTTGCGTGGGGGATTGCGCACCGTGGTTCAAGCCCTGGCAGTCGATCCGGCCGATTCCAAGACCCTCTTCGCGGTTCTGTCGAAAGCCCAGAAGGCCGGGCTATACCGGTCCAGGGATGGCGGGGGAACATGGGAAAGCGTGGGCGACTTGCCGGCCGGAGGGACAGCGATCTTTGTCGACCCCGTTTCTCCCAGGGACCACCGCACGGTTTACATCGCTGGGTCCAACTCCGTCAGCGCGCTTCAAAACGGCGTCTGGCGCCATCAGAAAGGCCCCGCGGGTGTGACTCGATTCCTCGATATTGCGGCTGGCTTTCCCGGCGGAGGCAAGAAGCCCGTGTTCTACGCCGTCTCCGGCCTGAACTGGCGCGGCGGCAACACAGGAACCGCGGGCCTGTTCGTGTCGGTCGATGGTGGGGCCGTGTGGCAGACCGTGCCGGTCGATTTCCTTTCCAACGCTCCCAAGGGGGCCGCAAGTCTGGAACTGCGGGCCGTCGGCACCAGCCTCCACCATCCGGAAACGGCTTACCTGTCGTTTCGCGATCACACCCGTTCGCTGCCGGAGGCGCAACGAAACATGGGTGTAGCCAAAACCGTGGATATGGGAAGGACTTGGCGAATGGTCTGGCGCGATACCGGCCAGACCGCCGCTCCCAACGTGCAGGACCCCTGGATCAACCAGCGATACGGTCCCGATTGGGGAGAGAATCCGTTCGCCCTGGGTATTTCTCCCGTCGACCCGGACATCTGTTTCGGAACCGATTTCGGCCGGACGATGCGGACCCGCGACGGCGGAAAGATATGGCAAGGCGTATATGCGCGGCGCCTCGAAGATGGCAGCAGCACCACGACCGGCCTGGATGTCATCACCACCAACGGCATACACTTCGACCCCTTCGATCCCGATCACTGGTTCGTGAGTTTCGCCGACCTGGGCCTGTTCGAGAGCCATGGGAGCGGTTCCGCCTGGAAGGAAGCTACCAGCCGGGGCATTCCCCGGGAGTGGGTAAATACCGCGTACTGGGCCGTCTTTGACCCGCAGGTGAAGGGCCGCATTTGGGCCGTGGTGAGCAACACCCACGATCTCCCCCGGCCTAAGATGTGGCGCGCCCGCGGGGTGAAGAATTTCGCCGGCGGCGTGGTGATCAGCGAAGATGGCGGCCGCAACTGGAAGCCCAGTGTCGCAGGAATGGGCCAGACTGCGGCCACGCACATTCTGCTCGATCCGAAGAGTCCCGCCGGCAGCCGCACGCTTTACGTCTGCGGTTTCGGAAAGGGCGTCTACAAATCCACCGACGGTGGCCAGCACTGGGTGCTCAAAAATAACGGTTTGCAGGGAGACGAGCCGTTCGCCTGGCGATTGGTCCCGGATCCCAAGGGACAACTCTACCTGCTGGTCGCACGCCGCGGCGAGGATGGCAGCTTGGGTACTCCGCTGGACGGCGCTCTGTATCGATCCACCGATGGAGCAGAGCACTGGGAGAAACTGCCCCTGCCTGCTGGTTCCAACGCCCCCAACGGCTTGGCCATCGATCCGGAAAATGGCGGCCGCCTCTACCTGGCCGCGTGGGGTAGACACACGCCTTCGGGCGACACCGGCGGGGGCATCTTCCTTTCTACTGATGCTGGCAAATCCTGGAAAAGCGTGCTGAACAAAGACCGGCACATCTTCGACATCACACCCGATCCAAGGCAGCCCGGCCTGCTTTATGCCGTCGGCTTCGAATCCTCCGTCTGGAGGTCTGCCGATCGGGGGGAAAGCTGGGCACGCGTCAAGGGATACAACTTTAAGTGGGGCCAGCGGGTGTTTCCCGACCCGAAGGATCCGGCGATGATCTACGTGTGCACCTTCGGCGGTGCGATCTGGCATGGTCCCGCCGCGGGCGACCCTAAGGCGCGCGAAGACATCACCACGCCGATCCTCAGCCACAACCGTTAGAGAGCTTGAAATGCAGGAACCAGAAGTTGACCAGGCACTCTTGTTACGGGCCATGACGGACGCAGACCTCGCCGCCGGATTGCGGCTTTGCCGCGCATCCCACTGGAACCAGGTCGAGGACGACTGGCGTTGCTTTTTGGATTTGAAAGGAGCCGGATGCCGCCTGGCACATCGTGGTGACACCGTTGTCGGAACCGCTGCGTTTCTGCGTTACCTTGGTGGGTTTGGATGGATAGCAATGATGCTGGTGGATCCGGGAACGAGGCGGGCGGGAATCGGCTCGCAGCTCCTCGAATCCGCTCTAAGGGAGCTTCGAGACCAGGCTTGCATACGGCTGGATGCCACGCCCGCGGGCGAGCCCCTTTACCGTCGCTACGGCTTCGTCGATGAATATCCCCTGGCTCGAACGAAGACACTGGTCACTCCTCATCAATTCCGGCCATCGCACAAGAACGTCCAGCGAATGGAGCCGGCTGACCTGCCGGAGGTCTTCGCCCGTGATCAGGTGGTCTTTGGCGCCGACCGCAGCGCTTTGCTGGCGAGGTTCTTCAGTCGCTCACCGGAACTGGCGTGGGTCGCCAGAGACGCCGGCTCGCTGGCAGGCTACTGCTTCGGAAGGCAGGGCTACCTGTACAGCCAGCTTGGACCGATCGTGGCAGAAGACTCGGGAATTGCCCGTGAGTTGGCAGCCCACAGTCTCTCCGGACAGATTGGCAAGCGCATCGCCATCGACGTTCCCAGGCATGCGCCAGAATGGATCCAGTGGATGGAATCTGCCGGTTTTGAGGTAGAGCGGCCGTTCCTGAGAATGTGCCTCGGTGACAAGCCGAATGCCGGCTTACCGGAGCGGGTCTTCGGAATAACCGGTCCCGAGTTTGGCTAATGATGAACCTACAAACACTCGAAGACGAACTCTCGCGGCCGTCTGAAGCCGATATTTCCTTCATGCAGCGGATCGAAGGCGATATCCTGATCCTGGGCGCTGGGGGCAAGATGGGACCTTCCCTGGCGCGCCGTGCCCGGCGTGCGGCGGATGCGGCCAGGAACTCTCGGCGCATCATTGCGGTTTCGCGGTCCATCTCCGACGCAGTCGCGCGGCAGCTTACCATGGAGGAGGTCGAAGTCGTTCCCTGCGACCTGCTCGACCGGGACCAGATCGCGCGTCTGCCGGATTCGCCGAACGTGATCTTCCTGGCAGGCCGGAAGTTTGGTTCCACGGACAACGAGCCGCTCACCTGGGCGACCAATGTGCTGGTGCCTGGGCTGGTCGCCGAGCGCTACCGCGGCTCCCGAATCGTGGCGCTTTCGAGCGGAAACGTCTATCCGCTTGCTGCCGCTCCGGCTACCGAGCAGACACCGCCCGCTCCGGTCGGCGAGTATGCTCAATCGGTCCTGGGACGCGAGCGTGTCTTTGAGTTCTTTTCGGCTCGCGATGCGACAGCCGTCACGCTGGTTCGCCTGAACTATGCAATTGACTTGCGCTATGGAGTACTGCTCGACATCGGGCGGCGGGTGTGGGAGAGGCGGCCCGTTCCGCTGGCGACAGGATCGGTGAATGTGATCTGGCAGGGCGACGCCAATTCGATGTGTATTCGCGCCCTGGAACTGGCGGCATCGCCGCCTCGTCTACTCAACGTCACCGGACCAGATACGCTCCAGGTGCGGTGGATCGCCGGGAGATTCGGCGAACTCTTCGGCGTCGAGCCGGAGTGGGAAGGGGTGGAATCGCCGACGGCCCTTCTCAGCGACTCCTCCCTCGCGTGCCACTTGTTGGGCCAGCCGGGCGTCCGTCCCGAGGTGATGATCGAAATGACGGCCCACTGGATTCGCGGGGACCAGCCCACATGGAACAAGCCGACTCACTTCGAGGTGCGCGATGGCCGCTTTTGACTGGCGTGCCCGGCTGCGCGCGGGCACCGTCATTCCGGCGCACCCGCTGGCATTGACGGCCGAACGGAAGCTCGACGAGCGCCGACAGCGCGCGCTGACCCGATACTATTTGGATGCTGGTGCGGGAGGCATCGCGGTTGGGGTCCACACAACCCAATTCGCTATTCGCGACCAAGGCTTGTACGAGCCCGTTCTGTCGCTCGCCGCCGGGGAAGCGCGGAGCCACGAAGTCATCAGAATAGCGGGCGTTTGCGGCGGGCGCCGCCAGGCGCTTGCGGAGGCCGAATGCGCCGCCCGGCTGGGTTTCGATGCCGCGCTACTGAGCCTTGCCGCCTTTCCGGATACCGGCCTCGGGGAATTGATCGAGCACTGCAAGGCGGTAGGCGAAGTGATGCCGCTGGTTGGTTTCTATTTGCAGCCGGCAGTCGGCGGACGTTTTCTCGACAAGGAATTCTGGCGGCGGTTCGCGACCCTGGAGTGTGTCGCGGCCATCAAGATTGCGCCATTCAACCGCTACTACACGTTGGACGTATTGCGCGGCGTGGCGGAATCGGGGCGGGCTGGTGAAATCGCGCTCTACACCGGGAACGACGACCACATTGTGCTCGACCTCATCACCACCTATCAGGGGTTACGTATGGTAGGCGGGCTGCTTGGGCAATGGGCGGTGTGGACGCGCCGCGCGGTCGAGATGCTGAAGTGCGTGCACCAGGATCCCGGGGCCGCGGAGTGGCGGCAAGTCGCAACGGAACTCACCGACGCGAACGCCGCGATCTTTGATGTCGCTCACGGATTCCGCGGCTGTGTTGCGGGCATTCACGAGGTTCTCCGTCAGCAGGGTTTGTTAGAGGGGACCTGGTGTCTCGATCCCAACGAGACGCTCTCACCCGGACAGATTGAGGAGATTGCCCGCGTGAGTGCGGCTTATCCTCACCTGATCGACAACGATTTTGTGGCGGAGAATCGCGACCGCTGGCTGCGATAAACCGATGCGCCAGAGTTTCTAAGCCGACACCTTTCTGACCGCGGCCCGCAGGTCCGCGGCAAGACGAGGAATATCCGCATCGGCATCATTGCCCTCGTATTCCAGGGCGGCGTATCCTTTGTATCCCCCGCTCCCGAGCATCCCGAGTAGCCGGTTCCAGTCGGCTGCCTCTTTCTTCCCGTTGGCGCCGGAGACCTCAGCTTTCATATGGACATTCGTTGCGTAGGGTATCAGCGTCGCAAAGTTGGCGTACCCATTGGTTCGCAGATTCCCCGAATCTGCATTCACGCCCACCCATGGCGACATCGCCTGCTTTACGACCTCGATTGTCGGGCCCGCATCGGTGGTCAGGCCGTAATCGTTTTCCACGCCAAGCGTGATTCCTTTGCCGCCCGCATATTCCGCACCGCGCTTCAACACCTCCGCGGCCCACGCGATCGCCTGCGATTCGCTCGCGCCCTTAGGCACCTCGCCTCCGAAAACACGCATGTGGCTTGCGCCGATCCGGTCCGCCACATCCACCCATTTCCGGATGTTGTCGAACTCCGCGCGCTGCAGTTCCGCGGTGGGCTGCGACAGGTGCACGCGCACCCCTGCATTGTAGAGCTGGACGCCGTTCCTGTAAGCCGTTTTGCGCAGGCTCGCCAGGTATTCCGCCGACGTGTCGGGAAACCAGTACACCGTGCAATCCAGGCCATCCAACCCCCAATCCGCGATCCTGCGGATGAGGTCCTCATACGACAACGATTTCGCCGCCAGTTCCTTCCGATAGGAATATGCCACCAGCCCAGCGCGCAAATGGAACTTTTTCGCAGGTTGGGCGGTGAGTTGTGAGGCTGCTGGAACTGCTGCGAGGGTCGTGATGAGTTGCCGCCGGTTCATTCTACAACCTTATCAGGAACGCGCAGCGGGCCGCTATAATTATGCACGTGGGCGAGTGCCCACCGGCCGCATGTCTCGGACCTGTTTTTCGGGTGACAGGGAGGGAGACCAGCATAATGACGTGGAGCACGTGCTTCGTATGTGCCGCGGTGACGGCCCTGCCCGGTTTGGCTCCGGATGTATCGCACGAGATGTCCAGCCGGCGGGCGGCCGCCGGGACGGAATCAACGCCCTTGCCGCCCGGCCGTAAGGCCGCTCAGAGTGTTCTCGGTCCAATCCGCGGTGGGCCGGACCTCGACGGAGTCCCCATAGAGTCCATGCACCAGGCCGGGCTCGACTGGCTGACCGTTGGCATCCACGGACCCGGCGAGGACAACGCGGCGGGGCGCGATGAGACGCGCGATGAAGGGGAGGTCGGTGCGGGTGAGCACGCCGGGAAGAAAGCTCGAAAAAGGCTCGGTGTAGCTATCTCCCGCGAGGAGGCTGGCCCAGGAGACAAGGCCGCTTGCCAGGTAAGCGACGGCAAGCCCGGAATCGAGCGCCGCCGCGCAGAGGGAAGGCATGGTCATGTGACCACTGGCGGCAATCACCAGCGGAAGCTCGCCGCCCACCCGCCCGCGCACAGCCGAGGAGATCGCGAGAATGTCCTCCACGCGCTGCGCCAGCAAAGGATGGCCGAGGATGAGCGACGCCCAGGCGTAAGCTTCCTCGCTGGCGTGCGAGGCGTTGTAGGCAGAGCTGCCGCGGCCCAGTTCAGGCGTGAGGTCGCCGATGCCGCGGACGTCAAAGGCGCAGACGAGGTGGCCGGCGGCGGCGAGATTCTGGCAGAGATCGCCCTCGCGCCAGTGGCGTGTGCGGCCGGCGGGATCGAGGAGCAAAAGTGCGGAGCGGAGCGGCACGGCCTGCGGCGGATTGAACACGTAGGCGGGCAGAAAAACTCCCGGAGCGGAGGCAACCTCGCAGGTTTCAACGTCGCAGCCGAGCGCGCGGTCGCGCGCCAGCACGTTAAGAGTGGCCGGCGGCGCGGAGCCGAGCCCCAACAGCGCACGCAGTGCCCCGGCATCGAGGAGCCCGGGCGAAACGGGCTTGGCGGGCGGGAGACCGGGCTTGACACCGGCGACCAGCACTGCGTCCTGTTCGGGTTGGACGGGGGGCTCGGAGACTGCGCCAGTGGACCCGTGTAGCCAACGCTCCAGGAAGCGGTAGCTCTGGAGGCGCAGTTCCGGAGCGAGAGCGTGCGGCAGGGCAGTTGTGCCCCACTCGAGGCGGTCGGCGGCCCCGAGAAGGGCGTAGGCGCGGCGCAGTTTTTCCAACTCCTCCGTGCCACTTTGGAGATACGAGGGCGAGTAAGTGCCGAATGAGTCGCGCTCGCTCACCAGGATCAGCAGCGGTTTGGGTGCGAGCGGATAGAGCAGGTCCCAACGGTCGAAGCCGAGCGGGCCGGAGCCGATGAAATTCTGCTCGGCATCATCGGTGGACCCCGGCGAGTTGAAACCGTCGCAGGCGAAGTTCTCCGTGTTGCCACAAGAAACCACCGCGCAGGCCAGCCGCGGATCAACGGCGCCGAGCAGCATGGTGAGCGTGGCGCCACCGGACTGGCCCATGGACGCGATTCGCGCGCGGTCGACCAGCGGAGAGTCCCAGAGCACGTCGAGGCTGCGAACTGCGTCCCAAAGTTGGAGCCGCGTGGCGCTATCGCCGGTGAGGAGGAGTTGGCGGCCGAGCCGGGAATGCTCCTCGTCGGCGTCCCCCACCTTATAGTAGGTGCGCTCGCCCTGCCCGAAGGGATCGAAGGCAAGCACGACGTAGCCCAGGCGGGCGAGCGCCTGGCACGCCTTCTGATAAGTGTCCTTGGCTTTTCCGTTCAGGCTATGGCCCATCTGGAAAAGAACGGCGGGGAAGGGCGGTCGGGCCCCGATCGGAACATACAGGTTGGCCGGGATGCGCACGCCCGGGCGGCTCTCGTACACCAGCAACTCGACGCGATACCCTTCGCGGGCAAACTCGCCGGTTTGGTGGACAAGCAGCGGCGTGCGCTCCGGCTCGCCGCCGATGAGTTGCCAGAGGGTGGTGCGAACCCACTGCTGGCGGGCGCGTATGTCGCCGGCGGTCTTCAACAGTGCGAGCGCGGCCTCGCGCCGCTGGTAGGCTTGGCGCGCCAGGGCGGCGAGATAGTCGGGCAGACAGCGGGCATACAGACGGAACCGCGGAGCGGCCAGTGCCGCGGGTCCACCGGCCAGTCCACCGGCCAGCGCGAGAAGGATCGACCGACGCGTTAACATGTCCACATCATCTTAAAACGCGATTACACCTTCTCGGGCACGACGAAAGGCTTGCGATACTCGCGGCGGAACATCCGGTTGGCCTCTGCGTCGCCGCGGACGCTATAGCTGGCAGCATCGAATTGCAGCGTCCTACCAACCCGATAGGAGATGTTCGCCAGATGGACCAACGCGGTGGAGATTGCGCCTTCTTCAATGGGGGCGTTCAGGTCCTCTTGCTTGCGCGTGCGCAGGGCCGCGATGAAGTTCACCCAGTTGTTTCCCACGTCCGCTCCGGAAGGGCCAGGCTCCGCCTCGCGTCCGAGGTAGCTTTGGTAACGGCCGTGGTCTTCGTCCCACAGCGACATGCGTCCTTTCGAACCGTAGAATACAGCGCCGACGGTGTTGGGCGCGCGCCCGTCTTCGCCGATACCCGACTCGTGGTTGCTCATCCAGTGGCGCACTTCGAACACCATCATCTTCTTCTTGCCGTTGTCGTCGAACTCGAAGGAGGCATTCAGGGTATTCGGCGTTTCCTGGTCATCGTCGAACATAAAGTGTCCCCCGATGGCACTCACCCTCGTCGGGTATTTCACGCCCAGGCCCCAACGGCACACATCCACCTGATGTATGCCCTGATTCCCGAGATCGCCGTTGCCGTAGTCCCAGAACCAGTGCCAGTTGTAATGAAACCGGTTCTGTGTGAATGCGTGCTCTGGCGCGGGACCAAGCCACAGGTCATAGTGCACACCCGGCGGCGGCGGCGCCGCCGGCTTCCGGCCGATGGTGTCACGCCATTTGAAACAGAGGCCGCGCGCCATGTAGACATCGCCGATCAGCCCGTCATGGACGTGCCGGATGGCCTCTCGCGCGACACTGGAGCGGCTGTTGGTGCCGTGCTGCACCAGGCGATTGTACTTCCGCGCCGCCGCTACAATTTGCCTGGCCTCGAACATGTCGTGGGAGCAGGGCTTCTCCACATAGACGTCTTTCCCCGCCTGGCATGCCCAGATCGTCTGCAGCGTGTGGTGGTGGTTGGGGGTGGCAATGGAGACGGCATCGATGGATTTGTCTTCCAGGAGTTTGCGGATGTCGGAGTATACCGCCGGCCGCTTCTTCCCGGCTTTTTCCATGTCCGCGACGCAGGCGTTCTGCACGGACTCATCGATGTCGCAGATTGCCGCGACCTCCACGTTCGGCATGGCTCCGTAGCGGGCAACGTGTACCCGGCCCTGCCCGCGAACGCCGACGCACGCAACCCGAACGGTATCATTGGCGCTGGCCAGCATCGTGGAACGTACTGCCGAACCAGCAGCCAGGGAACCCATAATGAAGTGCCTTCTCTGCATTTGTCCTACTCCTTCGCGCCCGGAAACATGAACTTGCTGCCCAAGAAAGTTGAAAACTAAGAAAACGAAGTACAAAAGATAAGCCAACAAGCCGCAACCAATTGTGCCGCGCCTAGACGCCCTTGCGCCACCCCGGCGCATCGGCGGGCTGCAACTCAATGAGGAATCCCCCATCCGCCTCGAGGGGTTGCTCGCAGGCCCAGCTTACCGGTCGGCGGACTCCTTTGGTTTCGAGTTCGGCGTACAACTTGAATCGGCCGGCGGCCATCTCGCGCGGAATCACGAAGCTTGCCTGGCGGATTCTGCCCCCAAACGGGTGACCGGCGTCGAGACCGCCGCTCATGCGAAACTTGCCGTCCATGCTCTCAATGGAGAGTCGCAGCACGCCCGGCACGGCCGCCACACCATCGTTGCCGACACACACAATCACTTCGCTGGTGCCAAATCGTTTGCGCTGCCACACCCAGGAAGGCCGCAGGCGGTAGCCCATGCGCTGCTGCAATGTTGTGAAGCCTCGCGGATAGCGTTCGTGGTAGCGCTTCAGATTCCCGGCCTCGGTCCAAAGCGACCAATAGTTCGCGCCCAGATCGAGCACGTGCAGCATGGCCTTCTCACGCAGATTGATGCCGGCTGCATCGCTTGGAATCGTATCCACGTCGTAATCGCGGTGTTCTCCGTCTTCCATCACCGCTGCCAGCCAGGGCGGACGATTGGCTAACATTTCGACTTGCAGCGGCTCCTCAATATTCAGGATTGAATCCGAGCGTACCCAACACCCTTCCCGTAAGCACATATCCTGCACTTCACGGTTTCCCACACGGCTGATGTCCGGTTCCGTGTTGACGGCGAGCGGCGTCTTCTTCCAGCTTTCCAGTTGCATGCGCGTCAGGCCCATCATCGTCCGCTCGGCCGTCAGGTAGTCCGGAAAAGGACTCGGCAAATCGCTGGTGTGCGCCTCACCCCAGAACCCGTACATCATGAGATCGGCGAATTCCATTTGCGGATGGCCATCGAATTCCGCGGCCAATAGTTCATTCAGTTCCCGGAAGGCGCGCAAAAACTCCGGGTGGTCGTAGCGCGGCTCGCGGTAGGCGACCAGATTCCCGAGATCGTGCGCCTTTCCGATCTCAACCAGGGGGACTTTCCCCATCAGGAAATCCGGCAGGGCCAGACGCTTCGGCTGGAACACCGTATTGGAGAGCATCACCCGAAATGCCACCCGCTTGCCGAAGGCTTTTGCCGCGTCGAAAGTTAGCTTCCACACCGGGGTGAGATCGAGTTTCCCGGGCCTGCTTTGGACATCCCGCCACTCGCCCCGCAGATAGAGCACGTCGACGAAGGGGAGGGACGCCATCTGTTCGACATGGTTCTCGAGGGTCTGCTTGCCGGCGCGGACCGCCAGCGAGGCGCCACCCTCCTCCCACGTATAACCACACAGGCCCACACCGAAATTCCGAACCGCCCTGGACGATTGGGTGGTGGTGGCGAGCGTCCGCCAACCCTCGTCCTGCTCTACCGGGAAAGGTCCCTGGTTAAGACGGTCTGTAACTCTCGGCCCAGGGCCGAAATCATGGCCTTGCCACAGGTGGTCGGGTACGTCGGCTCGTAACAGGGGTTGGGCTGCGATCATCGCCGCACCAGCGCCCAACAGTCCTCGTCGGGTCACCATATTAGCTCCTCCTTGCCTACGCCCCGCGAACGCCAGGGTTAGAGGCGAGCCATCAAAACAATACTAGCAAATGGTTTCGATTTGGTGTTAATATGTTTGCGAGTTAATGCTTTCTCTTTCGTTTATTGGCATCTTTGGCAGGGATCGCTTGGGATACCCTGCGGAAATCCGTAAAGCAGGATGAATGCCGGAGACCTGGATTATGCGTTCCAGACTAGAAGACGTGAGCCAGTCCGCTATTACCAACACCGGCGTGTGGCTGCGGGAACTGGCCGCCGCTGTGCCGGCGCCGGCCGGCCTGCTCGCCGCCTCCCCGGAAGAGCAGGCGGCACGGGGGTATGCGCATACCTTGCGGGAGATCTGCCAGCAGCCCTCACCTGGCTGGAAACGTCCGATCTTGCGTTGGCGCACAGGGAATTGCTCAGCCACGCGATGCGCGGATGCGGCGCCGGTCCTGCACGTAATTGCCGGCCAGTTGATCGGCTTTTTCCGGAGTCTCAAGGAAGGCTTGCCCCCGGATTCGCCTTCCGTGAACGCGCCATCAACCGGGTTGTCGAGGGCTTTCGAATCCACCGGCGCTCGCCGCAAGACAGGTCATGAACCAGCCAGACTTATGGAGAAACGTGTGTCCCAAAGACTGAACCGCACCGGGATCCTACCGCTTTTGCCGGCCATGCCGGCGGGAGGTGGACGGTGAACCGCAGAGCCATGCTCACGCAAACGACTGCTGCGCTGTTGGGCGGGCAGGTTGGCCTTGGCGTGCCGGTCGCTGCCGCTGAACCCGCGACGGACGCCGCCGCCGGCCTCGCGCTCAAGGATTTCCAGCCTAAGAGCATGCTGCACGTGCCGGAAACCCACGCGCCCCGAGCCAGGTTTCCGGTGATCGACATCCATACCCACCTCTGCTGGTCCGCCAAACAGGAACGTGGCGTCCCGCTCAGCGAGGAGCGTACCCACCTGGCGCCCACCTCGGAATTGCTCGCGGTGATGGACCACTGTAATATCCAACTTCTGACGAACGTGACCGGCGGCATGGGCAGCGGCCTGCGCGACAGCGTGCAGCGCTATGACCACGCGCATCCTGGCCGCTTTCTCTCGTTTACCGAACCGTGGTGGTCGCGGGCCGCAGAGCCGGGATATGCGCAGTTCCAGGCCGACGAACTCGTCCGCGCCAAACGCGACGGCGCTCGCGGGTTGAAGCTGCTCAAGGTTCTCGGGCTGTACCTGCGCGATCACGTCACTACCGGAAACCTGGTCCCGGTGGATGACGGCCGTTTCGACCCGATGTGGGAAGCCTGCGCGGCGCTCCATCTGCCGGTGGCCATCCACGTTTCCGACCCCGAAGCCTTTTACCTGCCGATAGACCGCTTTAACGAACGCTATGAAGAGTTGAACAACCACCCCGACTGGTCGTTTCACGGAAAGGACTTCCCGAGCAACGCGGAAGTGCTGGCGGCGCGGAACCGTGTGTTCGCCAAGCACCCTAAGACGCAGTTCATCGCCCTGCATGTCGGCAATGACGCGGAGAACCTGGCCTTCGTTTCGGAATGCATGGACAAGTTCCCGAATATGCACGTCGAACTGGGTGCCCGCATCGGCGAACTGGGGCGCCAGCCCCGGACCGCGCGCCGCTTCTTCGATCGCTACCAGGACCGCATCCTGTTCGGCACCGATGCCACACCTCACGGGAATGAATACCCGCAGCAGCTCTTCGGCAACGCACTCTACGAGATCTACTACCGCTTCCTCGAAACCGAAGACGAGTATTTCGACTACGCGCCGGCGGCGATTCCGCCGCAAGGGCGTTGGCGCATCTACGGTCTGGGCCTCCCGGACGGCATCCTGCGCAAGGTCTACCACGACAATGCCGCCCGTCTGCTGGGTCTGCCCGCGCTGTGATCGCCGGATGAACGTCGCTTACCGCTCCCTATGAAACCGACACACAGCAGGCTCTGGCTGGTCTTCGCCGCCGTTACCACTCTCTTCTGGGGAGTGTGGGGCGCGCTCATCGAAGCTCCCGAAAAGGCCGGTTTCCCGGCGACGCTGGGTTACTCCGTGTGGGCACTGACCATGGTTCCGTGCGCCCTGGTGGCATTGCGCATCGTCGGCTGGAAACTGGAATGGGACTGGCGTTCCGTGCTGAATGGCGGCGCCGTCGGCCTGCTCGGCGCCGGCGGCCAGATCATTCTGTTTCAGGCGCTTCGTTCGGCGCCCGCCTACCTTGTCTTTCCCATCGTCTCGCTCTATCCGGTCCTGACCGTTGCCCTGTCCGTCACGGTGCTCAAAGAGCGCGCTTCGCGCCGCGCCTGGGCAGGCATCGTCACGGCGTTGATCGCCATGCCCCTGCTCTCTTACCAGCCACCCGGGTCCGGCTCCGCGTCAGGGTATTTGTGGCTCCTCGGCCCGGTTGCGGTCCTGGTGGCGTGGGGCCTCCAGGCATTCGTCATGAAACGCTCCAATGAGACCATGCGCGCCGAGAGCATCTTCTTCTATATGATGGCCACGGCCCTCTTACTGGTCCCCGTTGCCGTGTTCATGACGGATTTTTCCCGGCCCATCAACTGGGGCTGGCGCGGTCCGTGGCTGGCGGCTGCCATTCAGGTGTTGAATTCCATCGGCGCGCTGACGCTGGTCTATGCCGTGCGCTATGGGAAGGCCATCATCGTCGTCCCCATGACGTCCCTGGCCCCTGTGCTGACCATCGTGCTGTCGCTGGCCATCTACCAGGTCGTCCCGAATCCGGTGCTCATCGCCGGGATGGCGCTGGCTTGCATCGCCATCTACCTGATGGCAGAATAGGCTGCCCATATCGGGCCGGGCTGCGCGCTACACTGCCTAACGATGCGAACAACGTCAGTTGCTCTGACGCTGGCTGTGCTGCTGGTCCTCACGCCAGGCTGCCGACACCAATGGGCCCCTGGCCAACGGCTCATCGTGCTGGGAGTGGACGGCATGGATCCCGGGTTTCTGGATCGGCGATCATTGCATCCACCCCTGCCTGGTCCCGGGTGTGCTGCTTGCCCACCGGCCGATTCAACTGACCGGCCCCACTCTTGCGGATCTCACCGTCACGATCCTCAAGGCATTCGGGATCCCTCCGGGTCCGGAGATGCGGGGCCCTCCGGCACCTCCGATGAACTCAGCGTTAATTTTGGTGTTATTTAGTTTTCTCTTCCCTTATTACTCTTGACATACTTCCGTTCATTATCATTTTTATTGTGTTTTGCTGTTATTCATGGTAGCGTGCCTCAATAGGGACTTTGGTCCATGGCGATTGTGGGAGGTCGGCGGGAGTCAACTGGTGAGTGTTTCCCAGAGGCACCTCACTCCGCTCACCGTGCGCAATTTCCGTGGTCCGGCAAAGGGAGTTTATGAGGATTAGACGCTTATTGCTCGCAGTAGTATCGGTCGCGCTCCTGTGCCTGGCTTCACCGGCCTTCGCGCAGGGCGAACGCGGTGCCATTACAGGCCTAATCACAGACGCCGGGGGCGCTGTGGTTCCCAATGTTGAGGTGGTAGCGGTACATTTGGAAACGAACTCCGCCTTCAGGGCTGTCAGCACTTCCGTGGGTTCGTATCGCATTCCATACTTGCCGCCAGGCAACTACAAGGTCACGGCGTCCCTGAAGGGATTCAAGAACGCAGTGGTGGAACAGGTGGTGGTAGCGGTTGCGGCGGTAGTAACGACGGATCTGAAACTGGAAGTGGGTTCCTCCTCGGAGTCGGTCACGGTCAGCGCCGATGCCGCCACCCTGGAGTCGACCAGCTCGGAGCTTGGCTACACGGTTTCCAGCGCGGATTATCACGAGTGGCCGATCAGTAGCAATGACGACGGGCAGCGCCAGATCCAGAGCTTCATCTTCAACAGTCTGCCCGGGTCCAGTGGCGATTCTTACTCGGGCAGCATCAACGGCGGCCCCAACATGTCGCACGAGGTGTACATCGAAGGGATTTCCATCGGGCGCGCCGACCTGGCCGGCGATACTGCCGAGTTCAGCCCCAGCGTGGACGCTGTGAGCGAATTCCGCCTCCAGACCGGTGGCCTGAGCGCGGCCTACGGCGGCGGCTTGACGGCGGTTGCGAACTTCAATATCAAGAGTGGCACCAATCAACTGCACGGCACCGGCTATGACTACTTCATGAACAGTGTGCTGAATGCCACGAGCTTCGATAACAACGCCTTCGGCAAGCCGAAAGCCCCCTTCAAGCAAAACAGCTTCGGCATCGCTGCCGGCGCCCCGCTGATTTTGCCGAAGGTCTACAACGGCAAGAACCGAAGCTTCTGGTTCTTCAGTTACGAAGGCGACCGCAAGCGCCAAGGCACGAACAGCGGGTACCGGACCTTGCCTACCGCAGCCAACAAGCAGGGCGACTTCTCCGCGCTGCCCCAGGCGATTTACGATCCCCACAGCACCGTGAAACAGGAGGACGGTACCTTCTCTCGCACACCGTTCCCCCAAAACAGGATTCCCAGCACCTCCATCAGCAAGGTCTCCGCGAGTATTCTCAAATTGGCGCCGATTCCGGACCCGACTCTGCCGGGCCTGCTCCGGAACATTGTCGGCATCAACAGCCAACCGATATTCAACCTGGACACCTTCGGCGGGAAATTCGACCAGACGATCACCGATAAGCACAAATTATCGTTCTACATCAACTCCAACGAGCGAATGCGTTACAACGCCGGCGGCAAGGGTTATTTGCCCGTGCCCGGCAGCGCTTCCGGATCGTTCGCCTTACAGGTCATCCACGGCACCATGGTGCGCGTCGGTTATGACGCGACCCTCACTCCCCGCTTGCTCAACCATTTGGGCGTAGGCTACAACCGGCTCAACAACTCCAACACCTCCCTTTCGTTCGGGCAGGGCTGGCCGGGGAAAATCGGCCTGACCGGTGTTGAGCAGACCACGTTCCCGCTGATCACCTGGTCGGGGACCACCGCTCAAGGCGGCTCCCTCACCGCCCTGGGCCGCAGCAACGTCGGCGTCGAACCTAACGGCAGTACCATCGTGGCCAACGATACCACCTGGATCCACGGCAGCCACTCCATCCGGTGGGGCGCTGAGATCCGAAAGTATTTCTATAATCAGGATTACCGCCGTAACACTTCGGGAAACTTTACCTTTGGTCCGGCCCAGACTGCCGATCCAGGAAGAGTCGGCACCACCGGCTACTCCTTCGCCAGTTTCCTGTTGGGCGCCACCACCAAATCGGACCTGAACATTAACAAAGTTAATCCCCAGAGCCGGATCTGGACCCCCGCCTTCTATGTGGCCGACGATTGGAAGGCCTCCCGCCGCCTCACGGTGAATGCCGGCCTGCGCTGGGATGTTGTGGGTGGGGTCTATGAGGTCAATAACTACTCCTCGGGATTCGACCCCACAGCGCCCAATCCCGGCGCTTCGAACTACCCCGGGGCCCTGGTCTTCCTGAGCGATCTGAAACGGAAATCATTCCAGGATACGAACTACGGCCAGGTCGGTCCGCGCCTCGGGTTTGCCTACGCGGTCAGCAACCGGTTGGTCCTGCGCGGCGGCTATGGTCTGATGTACACCCCGCCGATCGCCAATAGCTTTGGACTCGCCACCATTGACGGCTATTCGGGTACCAACAACTTTGCTAAGGCGACCCGCGATCCGAACTTCTACTGGGACAACGGCTATCCCGCCTACACCCACACGCTGCCGAATAAGGACCCCTCGCTGGACAATGGATCGTCGATTAGCTATGCCGCCAGGAACTCGTCCCGCCAGCCGTACGCGCAAAACTACACCTTCGGTTTGCAGTATCTGCTGAATGGTGGCACCACGATTACGGCCAACTATGTGGGCAATCGGGGTTCCCGCCTGAACTCGGGCAACTTCGCGAACATGAACCAGCTGAATCCCAAGTATCTAAGCCTGGGGGACAAGCTGCTCGACGACATCGGCGACCACCCCGAAATCAAGCTGCCTTACGCCGGCTTCGAGGGATCGGTGGCCCAAGCCCTGCTGCCCTATCCGCAATATGGGGGCGGCGGGGTGAGCCACCAGTTCCCGCACTTCGGGAGTTCGAATTACAACGCGCTGCAAGTGGTGGCCTCGCGCCGCCTCTCCAAGGGGCTGGGGTTCCTGATCAGCTATGCGTTCCAGAAGGCCCTTACCAATACTGACAGCGCCAATATCTACTATGGCGGCAGCTCCCAGGACGTTTACAACCGGGCGCTGGAGAAATCGGTTGCATCCTTCGACCGCACTCAGCAACTGCGCCTGACCTGGATCGGCGAGCTACCCTTCGGCAAAGGCCGGCCATTCATGAACAGAGGCGGAATCCTGAACCAGGTGATCGGCGGCTGGACTGTTACCGCCAATCAGCAGTATCAGTCCGGCAACCCCCTGACGGTCGGTACCAGCATCGATAGCAGCGGGTATCTCTTCAACGGGACCATTCGCGCGGACGTGATTTCCGGTCAGCCACTGACCGTCAACTCTTCCGGGCGCCTCGATGTCGCCAGCCAGACGGGCATACAGTATCTCAATCCTAAAGCCTTCGCGGAGCCCCCTTCGACGTTGAATGGAGTGGTGGCAAGGTTGGGTAACTCGCCACGCTACTTCGGCAACCTCCGGGGCCACTATCTGCCAACGGAAAACTTCGGCATATTCAAGCGTTTCCCCTTCGGGGAGGGCAAACATGTCGAGTTACGTGCGGATATGTTCAACGCCTTTAACCGGAGCGGGTTCGGTGATCCCGTAACCACAGTGGGAGACCCGAAGTTCGGCCAGATCATTGATGTTCAGCAGGGCCCACGCGAGATTCAAGTGGCACTGCGTATAACTTTCTAACCCGGATGTAACTCCTCATAAGCGGAATGGGTCTTCCTCCGGCCCGTTCCGCTTTTTTCTTGCGAGGTATCCTGAATCCATGCGGCCCTCCTTCCCCGGTTCCCCGAAAATGCTGTGGTGGTGTTTGTGCGTGCTCGCCGCCGGCGTCGCCTGCCACCGGTCCGGCGAACCCGCCCCCCAGCCGCTACGTCCGCTCAACGTCGTCGTCATCACCATCGACACGCTTCGTCCCGATCACTTACGTTGTTACGGCTACCCCAGGATCGAAACTCCCACGCTCGATCGGATCGCGCAGAGCGGCGCTCTGTTCGAGAACGGCGTGACCCAAACCCCTCTAACTCCTCCGTCTCATGCCAGTATTTTCACCGGGCTCAATCCACCCACCCACAAAGTGCGGGATACCGGGGGCTTCGTACTTTCGCCGTCCACGCCGACTCTGGCCACACTCTTGCAGCAACGCGGTTGGGACACCGCCGCATTCATCAGCTCGTCGGTGCTCAAAAGGCGCTTTGGATTCGCCCACGGCTTCGCGGTTTACGACGATCAGATGCCTCGGCCAGGCAAGGGCCACGAATTCCTGGAGGACGCGGAACGCCGCGCCGGCGACACCGTGGATCGCGCCGTACAGTGGCTGGATCAGCGCAGCGGCAAGCCCTTTTTTCTGTGGGTCCACCTCTACGACCCGCACACTCCTTACGATCCGCCCTCTCCCTACCGGGAACAGTACAAGGATCGCCCTTACGACGGCGAGATCGCATACACCGACCGGGAGATTGGGCGCCTGATGGACAGTCTTAAGGGCAAATCGCCGCCGGACAAGACGCTGGTGGCCGTGCTCTCCGACCACGGTGAGAGTCTGGGCGAACACGGTGAATACTCCCACGGCGTGTTCCTCTATGATTCGACGCTGCGCATTGCGTTCCTGCTTGCCGGCCCGGGAGTTCCCTCCGGGATGCGGGTGAAGCCGCAGGCCCGGACCATCGATTTCCTGCCGACAATCCTGGAGTTAATGGGCAGTGCGGCGCCGCCGGGCATCGAAGGCGTGAGCCTGGTTCCTTTCTTCAGCGGCAAGGACGCCGACACGGCCATCTCGTACGCCGAAACGCTGTATCCGAAAATCAATCTGGGGTGGGCAGAGCTCCGCGGCATCCGCACCAATCAGTGGAAATACATACGGGCGCCGAGGCCGGAGCTTTACGATCTCGCCCGCGATCCGGGGGAAACCGCCAACGTGCTGGCAGAGCATCCTAGCGAGGTCCGCAAACTTGAGGCGCACCTTGCCGCGGCTGGCCGCCTCGCGGGCCCCGAGAAGGTCGAAACCACTCCGATGGATGAGAAGACGCTGGCGCAGCTGAAAACCCTGGGCTACACATCCGGCTTCTCCTCGCGCTCCTTCAGCCTGAACGGCCAGGGGGTCGATCCCAAAGACCGCCTGGCGGTTCTGAAACTGATGGACGCCGCCGAACAGCCGCGGCCCCCGCTTTCCGAGCCGCGCCGTATCGAATTGTTGCAGCAGGCGATCCGAATGGATCCCACCAACCCGCTGCTTTATTACTCTCTCGGCTCGAAATTGGAGAAGTCGGGCCGCTATGACGATGCCATGAAGTTGTACCGCGCGGCGCTGGCGAAGGGCATCGAAAACGGGAGGCTGCGCTCGCGCCTGGGCGATCTGCTGGTGCGGTCCGGCAAGAAAGCCGAAGCGATCGCCGAGTACGAAAAGGCCGCGGTGATCAACCCCGCTGACGTGGCGAGCCAGGCCAATCTGGCCACCGCTTACCTGGAACTGGGGCGCCCGGCCGATGCCGAGCGCGTCTATAGAGCCATCGTCGCCATTGAGCCGTCCAGCGGCGCCGCGCAGAACGGGCTCGGCGTGCTGGCCATCCAGCGGCAGGACGGAACGGCCGCCCGCGGCTACTTCGAGAAGGCGATCGAACTCGACCCGGACCTGGTGGAGGCGCACCTGAATCTCGGCCTGCTGTATCAGATGGCGGGCGAGCGCAGCCGCGCCCGAGCCTGCTTCGAACGGTTTCTGGCCAAAGCCTCTCCGCGGCAATACGCGGCGGTGATCCCCAAGGTGCGGGCCGCGCTCGCCGAACTGCAATAGGCGCCTCCCTTTTTTACACTCCGGCAAACCGAGGCGTCAAGGAAGCGGCAATAAACGAAATTTCCATTCCTTATCAATCAACGTTGGGGACGCAAATTCCCCGGGTTTTAATGGCGTTTGTTTTCCTATTGGCCGATAATACAAGGCAGTTGTTCCAGAGCCTATGAATCGAAGAATGCTTTCCGTATTCGCGGCAGTGGCCGCCGCCCTGGCTGCGAGCAAGCCAGGGCCCGCTCCGCGCAGCGACCCCTGGACCATCATCGGCCCCGGTGGGGGCGGCACTATGATCGCACCCACCATCAGCCCCCACGACCCCAATATCGTGGTGGAGCATTGCGATATGACCGGCGCCTACATCACGTTGGACGGCGCCCAATCCTGGCGCATGTTCAACCTGCGCGGGGTCGTCAATTCGTTCGCGTTCGATCCGCAGAATCCCAAGGTGATCTATGCGGGCAACCAGGCCCTGTGGCGCAGTGAAGACACCGGACGCACCTGGAGCATGGTCTTTCCCAACTTGAAAAGGAATACCATCGAGCACCAGAACGGCGATCACTCGGAATTCACGTTGACCACTGGCGATACGGCCTTTCCGGTGGGCTATGACATTACAGGCATCACGCTCGAAGCCGTCGGCGCGCGCATCTGGGTCGCATTTGCCGGAAAGTCGCGGGCCGTTGGCTCGATACTCTACTTCTCCGCGGACCGCGGCGCCTCCTGGTCGCGGCAGCGGGAATTCCCCGCCGAGGACATTCTCTCGGTCGAAAGCCAGCCTGACGGCTTGGTGGTTGTCGGGACCCGCAATGTGCACCGTTTCGCCGCCGGGAAATGGACCGCGCTCGCGGCAGTGCCGGTTGGCGTGACCAGGGCCAGCGCGGGCCGGGCCGATGGGCGCACCTTCATTTATGCCACTTCGCGGCAAGGCGAAATCCACGTCACCCGCGACGGCGGCGCGAATTGGCATCTATCGCAGAAACTGCCCTCGGGCAGCTTCGAGGCCGTCGCCACGTCGGCCCGGAACGGCCGGGTCGCCTACGCCGGATTTCGCGGCATGAAGCGTGGCGCCGGCCTTGAAAACACCTTCAACGGCATCAGCAAGACCACCGACGGCGGACGCACATGGACCATCGTCCACGCCGAGTCGAATCGGACGGCCAAGAACATGCTGCCTTCCTGGATCGAGAGCCGCGCGCAGGAAGGCGGCCGCGACGTCTTTTTCGACGCGCCCTGGAGTTTGGGTCTGGCGCCCGGCGATTCCGACATTTGCTATGCGACCGACTTGTTCCGAACTTACCGCACGCTCGATGGCGGCCAAACCTGGGAAACCGTCAACTCGGTCCGCGTGGGCGACGATGCCTGGACCACCCGCGGCCTGGATGTGACCACCAACTACGGGGTTCACTTCGACCCTTTCGATGCCAGGCACCTCATCGTCAGCTACACCGATATCGGCGCTTTCCAGAGCCATGATGGCGGTTCTTCCTGGACCTCCGCCACCAACGGCGTGCCCACCGCATGGCGCAACACGACCTACTGGGTGGTCTTCGATCCGAAGGTGAAAGGGCGCGTTTGGGGCGCTTTCAGCGGTACACACGACCTGCCGCGCCCCAAGATGTGGCGCAACCGGGATACCGGGACATACGCGGGCGGCGTGGGTGTCTCGATAGATGGCGGTAAGACCTGGCGGCCATCGAACAAGGGGATGCCGAGCACCTCCGTCACACACCTTCTGCTCGATCCCACCAGCCCCGCTGGGGCACGCACCTTGTACGCCTGCGGTTTCGGTAAAGGCGTCTACAAATCCACCGACGACGGCCACACGTGGACGCTGAAGAACCAGGGTATTGAAGGCCAGACTCCTTTCGCCTGGCGGCTCGCCCGGGCCGATGACGGCACGCTCTATCTGGTGGTGGCGCGCCGAAGCGAGGGTGACGGTCCAGGGGGCGACGGCGCGCTCTACCGTTCCCGCGACGGGGCGGAGCATTGGGAAAAGGCTCCTCTTCCGGAGGGCGTCAATGGTCCGGCAAGCCTCACTCTGGATCCACGCGACTCAGCACGCATGTACCTCTCCGCGTGGGGTCGAGGCCGCGCCGGTGTCGATGTGGGCGGAGGCGTCTTTCTGACCACTGACTCCGGTGTCACCTGGAAGCCCGTCTTCCAGGAGTCGCAGCACGTCTACGACGTGAGCGTGGATCCGAAGAATCCTCGCGTCTTGTACGCTTGCGGCTTCGACGCTGGGGCCTGGCGTTCCGACGATGGCGGCGCCACCTGGAGCCGCATACGGGGTTACAACTTCAAATGGGGCCACCGCGTGGTACTGGACCCCGCCGATCCGGCAATGATCTACATCACCACTTACGGCGGAAGCGTCTGGCACGGCCCGGCACGGCCCGCTCCCCACGTGCCTGAAGACATACCTAACCCCGTTCCCGTGGCGGGCCGTCGCGACGGCTCACGATGATGCGGGCCTCACTGCTTGTGGCGCTTTCGGTGTCCGTACTGCTGGCTCAGAACGTCAAAATCGTGCGGCCGAAAGAGATCGACGCCATACTGGAATACCCGCACCCTCCTACCCAACCCCTAACTCGCCCAGCGACCACTCCGGCACCGCCCCCGCCCGCGACGCCACCAGCGCGCCCAACCGGTTGGCGAAATCTCCCGTCTTAGCGGCGCTCCACCCCTTCGCCAGCCCGTGCACAAATGCCGCCGCGAACGCGTCACCCGCGCCCACCGTATCCAGCACCTTCACCGCGTACCCCGGACACTCCGCCCGATCCTTCCCGAGGCGCACCGCACAGCCCCGCTCCCCCCGCGTCACGGCCACTGATGCAGCTTCGCCCAAGTCCGGGAACAGCTCGGCCTCGTCGTCATTCATTTTCACCGCATCCGCCAGTGAGAGTAACTCCCGGACCAGTTCCGGCGTATAACAGCCGCGCCGCAAATTCACGTCGTAGAAGCGCCGCGCGCCCGGCACGGCACCGAGCAACCGGCGCAGCATCTCCCGGGCACGGCCCTCCATCGGATACAGCGTCCCGAAATAGATCCAGTCCGGCCGCATCTCCGCCAGCCGCTCCAACTGCCCCTCGTCCAGCGTCAGGCACTGGTAGGCCGCCGGCCGGTGAACCGTGAAGTCAGGATGCCCTTCCGCATCCAGCCGCACTATCACACTTCCCGTCGGCTGGCCCGCTACCACCTGGATGAACTCGGTCGTCAGTCCCAAAGCCCCAGCGCGGCCGACCGCTATGCGGCCCCGTTCGTCATCCCCCACCGCGCTCAGGAAAATCACGCGGTGCCCCAGCCGGTGAGCGTGCGCCGCGAAATTGAAGGGCGCTCCGCCCAGCCGCTCCGTATCCGGAAATACATCCCACAATATTTCACCGATGCTGACGATGGTCATCTGATTCTCAACAAGTCAGCCTATCATTCGTTTAGGCGCCACGCCACGCCGCCATCCCCCATCTATCGTAACTAT
>JANYJN010000102.1 GCA_025358475.1 Candidatus Solibacter sp. | reverse complement strand
GGATGGATCACTTTCACGCCGCCATGATGCCGGGGCGTCAGCGCCATTTCCAACTTCTTTTCCAGCATGGGCCGCATGGCAGCCAGGACCACTCCCACATGGCCCTTCTGGCGGAGCTTGATAAGCAGTTTCTGAGCACGGGCTTCCGCCAGGTAGATGCGCACGCGAATCTCGTCCTTCGTCAGGTCGAGGATCACTTTGAGTCTGCTGTGGCGCCGGAGGCGTCCCGGGCCTGCCGGACTTGCCGGCGGCCGTGCTCCCGGCATACTCAGGTGGTAGAATCGCTGGCCAGGGACGACGCTATGGCGGCTGGCCAGGCTTGCGGGCGATGCCCGGCGACCCAAACCCGGCTCGCCTAGCACCACGCCCGCCGCGGCGGGCGTCAGCGGGTGCAGCTGACCGTATGCAGCCTCGGCAGAGCTTCCCAACCCGGGTGTCTCCCGCTCCATCCGGGCGATGTCCGGCAGAAACGTCCCGGGCACGCTCTCGTAGAGTTGGACGTCGGCCTCGAACTCGGCTCCCGGCGCCTGTCCCATCTGTTCTTCCAGAAACTCGGCCAGCGTCGAACCGCCGAAGGTTTCGGCGGCGTGGGCTTTTTCGGGCGTGATATGAACACGCAGCACGCGGCTGTACTTCTTATACCGGTGGCGCCCTCCGATGGGGCGTAGGATCCATGTGCCGGGGAAGGTGGCGCTTTCCCGCAATTCGGGCCGCGCGCGGTAGGTCTCCTGCGCGAGTACCGGCGGAAGATTGGCGGCGGCGGCGCTTTCGAATGCTTCGAGCGCAGCTCCCTCCAGCAGCTCCTGGTCATCCAGCATATATTCCGGAAGGCCGGCGACCCGGCGCACAGTGTCTTCCAGGGTCGACACTACCGCCGAATGGGCGGCAGCCTCGGCAGCTTCGGGCGTCGCCTCCAGATGGATCAGTCTCAAGCCCGCGTCCACGATGGCCTGCGACAGCGCGGGTGTGCCCAAGGGGCCCATAAATTTCCCCAGCAGCCCGCTCAGAAGTCTCGCCAGGAAATTCACCACCTTCGGGCGGCCGATCATCCTTATCCCCAGCCCGATCAGGGGAAGCAGCGCGGGGATGAAGTTTTCGAAGGCCGGCGCCGCGTCCTCACCCTCTTTTAACCGGCTCAATCTCCCGGTGAGTTCGGTTCGGGCACGATCCAGTTCCGCCAAGGGGTCGCGCTCCGGTGTTTCCGATTCCACCGTGTGCCGCGCCACCTCGAGGTTCCGCTCCACTTCGCCAGGCGCGAGGACGACCCCCGCAAGCTGCGCGTCGAATTCGTTCTGTATCTCGCCGATGCCTGAGGCGACAAAATCCTCGCCTTCCGCGCCGGTCAGCATCTCCATCTTCACCCCAAATCGCTGCGCCAGTTGGGTCAGGATGGGTTGGTATTGTGCCGGGATCTTATGGCGGGCGAACCGTAGGACTTTCGTGAGCAGGATCGGAATCAGCGGTCGCAGCTTATTGAGCAGCGGACCCAGCGCGAGGTTGGCAAGCGAACCTACTCCACTCTTTGCCAGGTCGATGGCGCTGCTTGCGGCTTTCTTGATCTTATTCCATATGCCGCCGAACAGGTTTTCAAAGGCGGGGCCCATTTCCTGCTCGGGGGTATAGCTTTCAAAGAAAGCCTCGGCCTCGGTTCGATCCAGGGTTTTCAGGTCGGAGCGCGCAAACCGGTCGGCGGCCGCGTCGATTGCGATCTCCAGTTCGCGCTGGAGAGAAGCGAAGTGCTGGCGGATCACGCCGTCACCGTCAACTTCCCCGGCGAGGTCGTGAAGCGCGGAAGCTTCGGCTATCGCCTCGAAAACCGCATGATCGAACTCCTCATCCTGCAGTTCGCCAAGGAACGACAGGCGCTGCGGGGATATGGAATCGAGCCCGGACCCTTCGTCTTCCAGTTGGTACAGAGCACGAAAAGGGCTTACGGAAAGCACCGGTTGGGCAGCCGCGACGTCGGATGTGGTGTCAGAGGTAAAGCTCTTCACATCCAGAAATGGAGATTTGGTCGAGGACGGCAGTGGAACCTCCGGTGTTCACGCAGAGTAGGGCCGGAAACTTCAATCAGCATAAACGACAATTCCAGAATCTTGATAAGAATTTCTTGTTCATCTGATCGCAATTGTGACGATAGCCACAAAACGCAAAGGAACTCATCCGGAAAGGGTAGCGGCTATTGGACGCTCGCGGCTCTGCTGAGGATCGCAGGGAATACGAGACCGTGTATTCCCTGGGGAAAAACATTTACTACTGGACAGGGAGATCGTCGGATAGGCTGTAGTTGACGTCGATCTGGGTCACGATTTCCACCGGTTCACCGTTGAGGAGCGTCGTCAAAAGTGCACCCGCCTCCGCGCGTAGTGCATCCTAACTTGTGATGCGCTACGACGCCATTCTCATCGTCTCATTCGGTGGACCGGAACACCGCGAAGACGTCATCCCCTTTCTCGAAAACGTGCTGCGCGGCCGCGATGTCCCCCGCACCCGGATGCTCGAAGTGGCCGAACACTACTACCATTTCAACGGAGCTAGCCCCATCAACCATCAGTGCCGCGAACTGATCGGCGCCCTGGGGGAACGCATCTCCCTGCCCATCTACTGGGGAAATCGCAACTGGCAGCCGTGGCTGACCGAAACCGTCCGCCAGATGGCCGCCGATGGGGTGCGGCGTGCGCTAGGCATCGCCACGTCGGCGTACTCCTCCTATTCCGGTTGCCGCCAGTACATCGAAAACATCGCGGCGGCGCGCGCCGCGGTGGGGCCCAACGCGCCAGTCATCGACAAGCTCCCGCCCTTCTGGCGGCACGAGGGCTTCGTCGCGGCCAACGCCGATCGCGTCGCCGCCGCCCTGGCGCAGATCCCCGACCCGCGCCGGCGCGCCGCGCGCTTGGTCTACACGGCGCACAGCATCCCGCTTTCCATGGCTGCCAATTGCCGCTATGAGGAACAACTGGTGGAGACCGCGCGGCGAGTGTCGGAACGCGCTGGCCACGACGAGTGGGACCTGGTTTGGCAAAGCCGCAGCGGCCCGCCCACCCAGCCCTGGCTGGAACCCGACATCCTCGACCACCTGCGCGCGCTCGCCAAAAACGGCGTGCGTGACGTGGTGCTCTCCCCCCTCGGCTTCCTGAGCGATCACCTGGAAGTGATGTACGACCTGGATTATGAGGCTGCCGCGCTGTGCCGCGATCTGGGTCTCAACTTCGTCCGCGCCAAGACTGCCGGCACGCATCCCGCCGTCATCGCCATGCTGGCCGATTTGATTGAAGAGCGCCAGTCCGGCCCGGACCTCCCGCTATGCGCCGCCGGTTGCTGCCCCGCCCCCAGGCGCGGGGCCTGAGCTACCCATGACGCCCGCGACCCATCTGGAAACACCTGATGGGCCGCCGATGAACGCAGATGAAGATTCTTGAGTTATCCGCGTTCATCGGCGTTCATCGGCGGCCATTTATATTTTTCTCGGTTTCTGAAGTAGCTGTCGCCTCGACCGGTTTCTACCATGCGGCGTGGAGCGTACGGATAGGGAAAGAAGAACCTATGTCGAACTTCTTACACGATTTCGGCCTTGACGTCGGTAAGAGAAAAGTCGGCGCCTTTGAACAACAGCGGTTCGTCCCTAAGCTTCGCCAGAGCATAGGAGAAGCAGTCTACGAAGTTCAGCCCCGCCGGGTGCCGGCCCTTCCCGAAGTCCCGATA
>JANYJN010000009.1 GCA_025358475.1 Candidatus Solibacter sp. | reverse complement strand
ACTTCCGCGAGCCGGGCCAGCTCTTCCTGAATCGGCGGGACGGCACATTCCGCGACATCAGCGATCAGGTGGGCGCGGCCCTGCAGGTTCCGCGAGTGGGGCGCGGCCTGGCTATCGGCGACCTGTTTAACGACGGCGTCCAGGAAGTTGTGGTCGGAAATCTCGAGGGTGAGCCCGTGATCTTTCGCCCCGAAGGGGGACCGCGCCATCACTGGATCAGTCTCGAACTGGCCGGAACGAGAAGCAATCGACTGGCCTTGAACACGCGAGTAAGGATCACCGCCGGCGAACTCTCCCAGACCGACGAGGTGAGGAGTTCGGGGAGCTATCTGTCGCAAAGTGATCTCCGCCTCCACTTCGGCCTCGCCGGTCGCAGTCGCGCCGACAAAGTAGAGATCTTCTGGCCGTCGGGCGGAAGTGAAACCTGGACCGACCTTGAGGCAGATCGTTTCTACTGCGTCAAAGAGGGTAACGGCGTCGTTCCCTGTAGCAACATCAGGCCCCTGGCTGCTCCCACGCCAAAATAGAGGTGGCGCACCCGGTCGTGTCACATGTGTTACCTGCCTTACCTGGGCCTGGTGCGTGCCGGCTCTGGATTTCCGTCGTGCCGGGCCCGATTTCTCCGCTTTTTGGAAGGAACTGTTTCTTTGCCACGTTAAGACGGAAGGGCTAACCGTTAGAGCCAAGGGCCAAACGGTACGAAACTTGCATCTTGCCGGCCTGAGTAGTAGCCTTGATGGACCGTCCGCATCCATGTCTGACAAATCGGAGCACTCTGGGCTGTGCTCCGTAAGAGGGGCTTATGAAATCGCGACGAGTGGGGACACTACTGCCGTTGTATGCTTGCTTGATCTGCTTGTACCCTGTTGTGGTTTGGGCGCAAGCCACGAATTCAGCCGATGTCACGGGCAGCCTGACCGATCCGACGGGAGCGGTCGTGCCTGGTGTAACGATAACCGTTAAAGATATCGACAAGAACACGGAACGCATCTTTGTCACGAACGATTCCGGACTTTACGACACCGGCCCGCTCGTACCTGCCGATCATTACCTGATTACCTTCAAAAAAGAGGGCTTCGCGACAGTACAGCGCGGGCCTTTGACGCTCAGCGCCGGCGTCACCGGATTGAACGTTCAATTGACCCTGGGGCAATCGACGCAACAAATCCTAATTCAGGAAACGGGGGCGCCCCTGCTGGAGACGACCACCGCGGAAATCTCCTCGACGGTGCCGCAGGAAACTCTGAAGCTCCTGCCGCAGACCGGCGGAATTCCGGATTGGCAGTCGTTCCTGACGTTCTTGCCGGGCACTCGCGGCAACGGGACCAACAACAACAGCCCCGGAATGGGAGGCGTGTCGGTCAATGGGAGTATGCCGTTTTCCAATGCGCTGCTGGACGGGGCGTCCACCAGTTCACCGATGAGCAATAACGTCATCAACACGCCGATCTTCGACACTCTGGGCGAAGTGAAGATGAGCAGTTCAGCCTTCTCCGCCCAGTACGGAGGCGGCGGCATGGTTTATAACCAGATCAGCAAGGGCGGCTCAAATCAGTTCCACGGCATGGTGTACGACTACTTCAAGAACACCGCGCTGAATGCCGCGCCTTTTGGCTTTAACGGCGTTTCCTTCAAGACGCCGCAGCACTTCAACGATTTTGGCTTCAACATCGGCGGCCCGGTAATCAAGAACAAGGTGTTCTTCTTCTTCGGCATCGATCACACCATCAACCACACAACGCCGGCGGTGAGTTTCGCCACGGTGCCCACCCTGACCATGCGCGATGGCAACTTCGCGGGGATGAACCCGATCTACGACCCGACGTCGCAGACCGTGAATCCCACCACTGGCGTAGTAACCCGCCAGTTGTTCCCTTACAACCAGATCCCAGCCGCGATGTTGGACACGGTAGCCAAGAACATCCAGGCGTACTACCCGCAACCCAATCGGGCTGGGCAATTGGTGAATGGCATCGCGACCAACAACTTCAGCTATCTCGCGCCGGGCGACAGCCCGAAGCGCAAGTACTTCGGCAGATTCGATGCCGATATCACGAGCAACAACCGGATCACAGGTTCCGCTGCCTGGAACGACGGCCCGGCCAAACCCTTCAGCCCGGTAGACCCGATCAACAAAGACCCCGGGGACGTAATGAACATGAGCGGCCAGCTCTCCGATTACTGGACTATCAGTCCGAGGCTCATCAACGAACTTCGCATCGGCTTCATGGGCGAGTACGATGTGTTCCACCCCGCCACTATCGGACAGGGCTATCCGGCGAAACTCGGCCTGCGGTTCGCGAAGGAAGACATTTTCCCGAATGTCTCCATCAGCAACTATTACGGCCTTGGCCCGGGTTCCCCCTCGAATACCGAGTACAAAGAGAACACCTTCGATATTTCGGACCAGGTGACGCTGATCCACGGACGCCACCTCCTCCACTTTGGAGGCGGGACGCTCATCTTCCGCGCCGATTCCACCGCGTGGGGCAATATCAAGGGTGCAGAGGTTGGTTTCACCGGCGTCTATACCGCGGGCAGCAACACCGGCGCGCTCGCCTCCGGTTCCGGCTCTTCCTATGCGGACTTCCTGTTGGGCTATGTGCAGAATTGGAACGCTCTCAATTCGCCTGAATACGGCGGCCGCCTGAAGAATCCCGGCGCCTTCATCCAGGACGACTTCAAAGTAACCCCCAAACTCACCCTGAACCTCGGTTTGCGGTGGGAAGGCAACACGGGCTGGACCGAAATCTACGGCAACGAGCGCTCGTTCGATCCGAACGTGATCAATCCCGCCACCAATGCTCCCGGCGCGCTGTGGTTTGCCACGACCAAGGCCAACGGCCGCGACAGACTGCAGAAAGGCGTCTATAAGAACATCCTGCCGAGGTTCGGCTTTGCCTACCAGCTTGGCGACAAAACTGTCATCCGTGGCGGCATCGGCCTCTACACCTTCCCCTGGAATGTAGACACCTATGGCGGCGGTTTGGGCCAGGCTTCGGCAAGCTCGGGCAACCAAACGGATTCCACCGGTAACGTGAGCCCCGTGGTGATTCTCTCGTCCGATGGAAACACCAACTACCAGGGTGCGAAGGGCGCCGCAATTAACTCGATTTTCAAACGCGCTTCCAACACCCCGGATGCTCTCAACGGGCAGTCAGTGGGCTTCTTCCCGTACACGGCGCCGTCCCCGCTACTTCGCTCCTGGAACTTGACAATTCAGCGGCAAGTTACCCAGAGCATGGTTTTCGACATCGGTTATGTGGGCAGCAACCAGTCGCACCTGCCGTTCACGGCGGATCTCAATCAGGTACCGGAAAACCTTCTGGGGCCGAACGATGCGGCGTTCCGTCCGTATAAGTTCCAGAGCATCACCGGCAATACTACCGATGGCATAGCCAACTACAACGCTTTCCAGATGGGGCTTACGCGCCGCTTCGCCAAGGGATTGATGTTCAACGTCAACTACACCTGGTCGCATATGCTATCGAATCAGGATTCGTCCGGCTGGGGTTCGCTGCAGGGTGCCACCCCCTACCAGCGCGCCTACAACCCGATGGCGAACTATGGGAACTCGAACTTTGACGTTCGCCATATGTTGAAGGCGCATGCATCGTACGATCTGCCCGTTGGCAGGGGCCGGCAGTTCGTCAATAACAGCAAGGCACTCGATTACGCGATCGGTGGCTGGACGCTGTTTGGCGACTTCATCAAGCAAGGCGGCAGTCCGTTCACGCCCTTCATGCAGGTGAACAACAGCTACTCTCTGTCGTCGAATAACGTGTGGTATCCGAACCTGGTGGGTAATCCCAAGGCAGTGGCCGGGGGGCAGAGTATCGATTCGTGGTTCAACGTCAATGCCTTCGCGTCTCCCACTCCTGGAACATTCGGGAACCTGGGAAGAAATACCCTGTATGGCCCTGGATTGACCGCCGTCAACATGTCGCTCCATAAGGTGTTCAAGTTCACGGAGCGTACAAACTTGGACTTCAGCGCCAACGCCACCAATCTGTTCAACCACCCGTCGTTCGCCCTGCCGGATAAGGCGATCGGAGCGGGTCATGTCGGCCGCATTAGCGGTACCAGCGTGGGCTCTCGACAAATGGAACTCGTTGCCAAATTCCGGTTCTGAGATCCGATAAACGGTAGCGGCGGCTGCGTCGAAAGCTGGCGTACGCGCAGTTTACAGCCGACACCCGCCGCATCCGGCGGACTGCGGCCCTGGTTGAGGCAGCAGTCCGCGCGGGGCGCAACCTCCGTGGCTGATTCGTCAGGTTGACGCCGTCGCGTGACGAACGCACGTCCATGCTTACTTCTGGAACAGCAACGGCGCGAATTGGTACAGGCTGCGCCGCCAGGACAGCCACTCGTGAGCGGTCTGCGGAGATTCGTAGAAGACGCTATTGACGCCGGCCTGCTTCAGCGCTTCCACGTTAGTCTTGCCGGTAGCGCCATTCTCGCGGCTTCCGTAGCTAACGAATACGACCTTGACCTTCTTCTTGAAGGCGGCCATATCCGGGATATCCGTCGCGCCGATGCTGCCGCCGCTGAAGATGCCAATGTGGGAGAACTTATCAAGGTGGGCCGCCGTGATCGTCCGCGTCTGCATGCCGCCCATGGAGAGGCCGGCCATGGCGCGATGCGGCTGATCGGCGACGGTGCGGAAATTGGCGTCGATGTAGGGGATCAAGTCGTCGAGGAGAAGGTGCTCGAAGGCACTGAAGTTGAAGCCGCGTCCGCCGCCGGGCCCGCCGCGACTGGGGCCGGCGGGACCCGGCGCTCCGGGTTGGGCAGCAGGCGCCGCCGCGAGTGGAACCGCGGGAGGCGCTCCAGGACCGCGTCCGCCGGCTGCGCCGGGGACATAGCTATTGGCCATCACGATGATGAAGGGCTTGGTTTTGCCGGCGGCGATCAGGTTGTCCATGATCAGACCAGCGAACCCCTGGGCGCCCCAACCGGTTTCGTCTTCTCCGCCGCCGTGTTGCAGATACAGGACCGGATATCGTGTTGACCGTTCCTTCTCATAGCCCGGAGGGGTGTAAACGAAGCAGCGCAGAACGGCATTCTGGGCGGTCTTGGATAGGTAAAGGACCTGTTGCAGGTGGCCATGAGGCACGTCCTTCATCGCATAAAAGTCCCGGTCATTGGCGGGGACTTCGACCCCGCTGCCCCAACGGCTGGCGCCGTAGAACATCAGGGTGCCGGGGTCCGGGACATTGACCCCATCGACGTTGAACTGGTAGTAGTGGAAACCCTCGTCCTGAGGCGCCGAAGAGCCGGTCCAGACGCCGTCGGCGCCTTTGGTCATAGGGTACCGCACGCCGCCGATATCCAGTTGCACGGTCTGTGCCTGCGGGGCTCGTAAGGTGCTGCGGACGCGCCGTTCCGAGTTGACCTCGGGGTACTGTTTGCCCGGCTGGTTGAGCGCCGAGGGTTTAAAATCTTCCACCGGCGGAATTTTGGCGGCTGCAAGCGCTTGCTGCGTCATTTGCGCCTGCTGCGCCTGCCGCGCCGCCTGCGCCTCCGGCGTGAGTTGCGGCGGTTGTGCGATCAACGGGACGCGCGCCGAAACGGCCAAAAAAGCGAGCGTCAGAGCTGCGGTCTTCATCAGGCACTCCTTTCATGAAATCAGTTTGACTGACCACAGACGTTAACAGGGCGCGGTCCGGACGTCAATCGGCGCCTTCTTTATGGCATCGCTTCCATACCGGGATAGGAGTCTCCTCGATCTCGCACATGGTGTACGCCGCGAGGCGTTACTGTCTCTCGAACTCGTAGATATCGATGCTGATCGGCGCAATCGTCAGCGCCTTGGGCGTTCCGGTCAACGGCGTTTCCACGATGCGGACTTCGTTTCTGCCCAGGCCGGTCGCGGCATTCAGACTGTCGCCGGTCATGCGCCACATCCGCCCTTTTCCGCGGAGCGTGATTCCCTTGATGCTGAGGTCGACCTCCTGCGCGGATTCGTTCGAGTTGATGACAGCCACGGTCAGGAACTTTCCATCGCTCGTCAAAGCGGCGGTCACGTCCACCGGATAGGTGGGGCTGCCGGCGTTGATTCTCGGCTGATCGGCGCCCACCGGATATAGCGGCGGAGGCACGGGTGAGTTGCCGCCGACCTCCACCGGTATGGAGCCGAAGTGGTCCCGATACAGTTTGAAAAGGAGCCCGGTCGTGTTGAGCGCCGCTTCCGTCGCGGTGTAGTCGATCGAGGACGTCCCCATGGTGTGGCCGGCCATCTTGATCAGATCCGTATGCCGGAACATTTCCTGGAGCACCATCGCGTTCGCCAAGCTTCCTTTGAGGTTGTTTCCGGAACCGGAGTAGGCCCATTCGTCAATCGCCATCGGGATCCGCCTCGTCTTGAGCGCCGGAATGCGCTGCAGGTACTCGTCATAGGCCTCGACCTTGTTGCGCACCCTGTTCGCCGGACGGCGGGCCCATTCCACCAACGGTTCGTCGACCTTGAGCATATAATTGGTGCGGCTGAAGGCGGCCGGTTTGAGGCCCAACGAATGATCGAATCGCTGCCCGGCATAGGAGTAGAAATGCTCCGACATGACATCGATGGAGTCGAAGCAGCGAGTAAACAGTCCGAAATCCCAATCGCCGGGGGAACCGAAGTCCGGTATCAGCTTACTCACGATCGGGAGCGCAAGCCCGTAGATGGTCATCTCTTCGGGAGTGGCCCCGGTCGCGAGGAGCGTGATGTTCGGATCGACCTTGCGCATCGCCTGAGCGAACATGTTGTGCTTGACTACGAACTGGCTGAGCGGCATGACGCCGAACTGCCATGCCCCGTACATCTCATTGCCTATTCCCCACCATTTGATGTTGTAGGGCGCCGGGTGGCCGTTGGCCGCCCGCTGCCGGCCCATGGGAGTACTCGCCGCCCCGTTGGCGTACTCCACCAACTGCGCCGCCGACCAGGCGTCTCCGAAACCGGCGTTCACGCTTATGAACGGGTCCACGCCCAACAGTTCCATCAGGATCATGAACTCGTCGGTGCCGACATCGTTCGGCTGAAACCCATTGCGGACGGGATCCGGACGCGGCGGCCGCTTATCCGAATCACCGATCGCGTCGCGCCACTCATGAGCTGAGAGGTAGTTGCCTCCCGGGAACCGCCACATTCCAGAGCGCTGCTGCTTCAGTAGGGCGATGGTATCCGGACGGAAGCCGCGGATGTTATCGGCGGGCATGAGCGAAACCGCCCCGATATGGAACGAACCCTGGCCTGTCCCGGAGATCTCGATCCGTCCGTCGTTGTTGTCGCTTCCGGCGGTGAACTTCAGCGGGAACTTCGAATAGGACGCGCCCAGGCCCGTTATCGGAACAACCTGCCGGTCGCCCGGGCCGGCGCCCCACACGAGACTCACAACCACTTTGGCACCACGATCACCCGCAAGCACGACCCGCCCGGTGTAGACCCTCCCCTTGCGCAGCGCAATACGGCCCTGCTGAATTCCTCTCGCCGCGTCGCCCGCCAGCCGGACCAGCGGCGCGTGCTCGCCGACGTACGGATGCTGGCGGTCCATCGCTACGGACTCATCCGGGCCGATGGGCCGCCACAAGGCTGACGTCCTGCCGCCGCGTCCGCCGCGGCCGGGCCCCGGCGGGGAGGGCTTGGAGTTGATGTCGTTGTAGAACTTCCGATCGTCGAGCATTTCGGCCCACAGGCTCCGGTTGATCAGATCGCCGATGTGCTCGATGAATTGACCGAAGAGGTACGGGGAGATGGGTGGAGCGGTCTTGCCGGCATCGATGATCACGGAGATTCTCTTCCCGGGCGCACTAGCGGTCTGCGCGCTCGGCGCGGAAACCAAAGCGGTCCCCGCCAGAATCAGTGCGAAGAGTCTTCTCGGCATTACTCCCTCCCTGTCGGAATCAAACCGGAATTTCCCATACCACCAGGTTGGAACAGTCGATTATATATCCGAGCGCACTCAAGTGCGTCTACTTTAGGTCGCCCGGAAGGCGCACGAGCGCCTGACACGGCGGCGCAGCTTGCACCGATTCGCGCCGCTCGAGTTGCGGGATCGAACGATCGGATGAGCCGTGCCAAATTGGTTCGGTGAAACGTGCTAAGACGATTCCGGGAGATTGAAGCCCCTGAGACGAGCATCAATCTTTGCTTTGTCCGCGGCCATTTTGGCGGGTGGAACCGGTTTCGCTCAGACCAAGAAGGCTTCGAAGGACGGGAAGCCCGCCGCAAGGCAGGAACCGGCCCCCGCTCCGGCGGCCCCTGTCGACGCGCCTGCCGTTCCGGCACATCCGTCACCGTACAACTTTCCGGGCGTTCAGTATCCGCGGATCGAAGCTGACTCGCGGGTGAACTTCCGCTTCAACGCGCCCATCGCGCAGAAGCTGCAGGTCTCCATCGTCAATGTTCCGTTTGCCATGGTCAAAAGCGCCGATGGAGTGTGGACCTACACCAGCGCGCCGCAGGCTCCCGGTTATCACAACTACTGGATGATCGTGGATGGCGCGATCGTGCTGGACCCGGCCACACAGGCGTTCATCGGTTACGGCCACATGTGCAACGCCTTTGAAGTCCCCGAGCCGGGCGTGGACTTCTATGACATCAAAGATGTGCCGCACAGCAATGTGCTGATCAAGAATTGCTTTGCCAAGACGACCAATACCTGGCGGCACATCTTGGTCTACACGCCCCGGGACAAGCAACTGCAACCGTTCGGTTAACAGCTCGTTCGGCGCGAGATCTTGGACCATGTCATTGCGCTGAACGAAGAGCATCTTCGCCGATTGATCCGCGATTACGTGAACTACCATCACGACGACCGCATTTACGACGCCTTGGAGAAAGACAGTCCAAACAGACGCCCGATCGAGAAAAGGCGGCAGCGAACGCGATCGTGATTTCAAGCGCGCGCCTGGTTGGTCTGTAACATCGGTACTCCTGGCAACAGGCCGCGAAGAACCTTTCTGCCGTCGCTGTGCTCTCCTGGCTAGCCAGGGTCAAGCTCGAACTTTCTTCCGGCAAGGACAAGATCGAGATCACGGGCGACCAGCCTGAGATGATCTACGTCGCGGTGAAGCCGTACGCTCCAGCCGCAGAGGCATCCGGTTACGTCGGAGGCAACACAGGCCGCAACAACGGACTCTACGCGGTCGGCGCCGCCGTCGCGCCGGTGAGAATCGGGCTCTCGACGCAACGCCCCGACGATTTCGATGCATTCTGGGACGGCAAACTTGCGGCGCAAGCCAAGGTCCCGATCAACCCCGTCCTAGAGCAGGTCGAGACCGATGTGCCGGGCGTCGAGTTGAATATGTTCGTATTGGACGCGCTCGGATCCCAAGCGCATGGCTACATCGCCAAACCTGCTAAAGAAGGCAAATTTCCCGCGCTCATCCAATTGCAGTATGCCGGCGTGTACGCGTTGAACGCGCGCGGCGCCGCGCAGCGTGCCGCCGAAGGCTGGCTGTTTATCAACGTCGATTCGCACGATAAGCTGCCGTTGGACGCTGCTGGGAACGTCCCGCGGAACTACCAGAGCATTGGCAACAGCGATCGCGAGAAATCGTATTTTCTGAGCATGTACCTGCGCGACTCGCGTGCCCTCGATTATCTGCTCACCAGACCCGACTGGGATGGCAAAACGATCGTGCTCACGGGAGGCAGCATGGGTGGACAACAGAGTCTCGTGCTCGCCGGCCTGCGGCCCGAGAAGATCACCGGGGTGCTGGTCTGCGTGCCTGCCGGCGCGGACGCCAATGGAGATCTCCACGGACGGAAGGCCGGCTATCCCAACTGGCCTTCGGACAACCCGGATGTGATGAAGACCGCGCTGTATTTCGATACCGTCAATTTTGCTTCACGCATCAAAGCGCCGGTGCTTGCGGGCATGGGCTTCATCGACACGATTTCGCCGCCCGCCGGGGTCTGGACGGCGCTAAACCAAATTCCCGGCCCAAAGGAACCGCTGCCCATGATCGAATCCGAGCACGACAACTTAACGCCGCAGAAGGGGCGGGCCTGCCCTGCGAGAACGAGAGAAATACTCGATCTTCTGGTGAAGGGCGGCGAGTTCAACCCCAACGGGCCCAAGCAATAAATAGGCGAGCGATTTACCAGGTTCTGCCATAGAAGGAGGTATCACGTGCGATTGCTATTCGCCGCCGCTCTCTGCTGCATCACTGCCGGGCCGGTCTACTGCCAGCGAGGTCCGGCGCCCTATTATGAGGACACCAACAATGTTCCGGTTTCGCCCGAGGTGCACGCCGATCGCTCCGTCACGTTTCGACTCTTCGCCCCCAAGGCGAGCGAAGTCGTTTTGATGGGATCTCCGGGCGTCCTGGAGGTGATCAAGAAGCCCATGCCGCTTCAGCGGGACGCCCAGGGAGTATGGAGTTTGACGGTAGGCCCGCTTCCTGCGGGCTTCTACACCTACGGGTACGCGATTGATGGCGGTCTGCGGATGCCCGATCCATCGAATCCGAATCTGGAAATGCGGCGTTGGGGGCCGACCAGCCTCTTCATCGTGCCGGGCGGAGAGAAGGCGGTAATCGAAGAACGGCGCGTGCCGCACGGGGCGGTTCACGTGGAGTTCTACGATTCAGCCAACTTGAACACCGAACGCATGGTCTACGTCTACACGCCGCCGGGTTACGAATCCGGCAAACAGAAGTATCCGGTTCTCTATCTATTGCACGGTAACGGGCAGATCGAAGCATCCTGGACCTGGACCGGACGGGCCAACGTGATCATGGACAACCTTCTCGCCGAGGGGAAAATCAAACCGATGGTTGTGGTGATGCCTTACGGCCACGTGCCGCGGGAGATCAAGCCGGCGTCCAATACTGCCGCCCCGGCCAATGATCCGGCGGCGATCGAGAAGGAGTTGCTGACGGCTGTGAAGCCGCTGGTCGAAAGCAAATACCGAGTGTTGACCGACCGCAGCCACCGGGCGATCGGGGGATTGTCGATGGGCGCCGGGCAGTCGATGTCGATCGGGCTCCACAATCTGGATCAGTTTGCGTACATCGCCGCTTTCAGCGGCGGCGGCAATCGCGCGGACTGGGAGAAAGCGGATGCGGCGGTACTGAATCAAAAGCTCAAAGTCCTGTGGATCGGTTGCGGCACAGAGGACCCTGGCTACAACGGCGTCAAAGCGATGGACGACTTGCTCACGAAGAAGAACGTGAAGCACGTCTGGAACGAGTCGGGCGGCGGACATAGTTGGCCAAACTGGCAAGTGTACCTTTCGAAGTACGCGCCGCTGCTGTTCCGCGATTAGCGCTGGACCGTTTTCCAGTCAAAACAGGAACCGTCCCTGCGGTCGGGCGCGGGTCCTGGATGGTCAGCCGCCACGGCCCCGGGAATCCGCGGGGCAACGAGGTACCGATGCGTCGCGAGGGACAGGAGCAGGGTCTCGCCGCGCTGGAGATCCACCCATTGGAAAGTCTCCGCATCGCCGGGCTTGCCGGACTTCAGGGTGACATCGCCGGCTTTTCCAGCCGCTCCGACCGAGACGTACTGCCCACGCGCCGTCCGGAGTGCGATGCGGCCACGGCCGCGGTCCACAACACGGAATGATGTGGACTGTTGCCCGCCGCTCACCGATTGCAGTTTCCCATCCACCACAGCGAGAGCGTTCCCGTTGGCGAGGTCGGTCAGCGTGATGGATTGCGAAACCGGAATCGGCTTAGTCAACCCGCGGGGCCGCGGCTCATCCACGGTGAAGAAATTGAAGTCCGCCTGGCCGCCGGGCGTCGCCCCCGTGTTGTAGTTGAACAACGCGAATCGGACCCCCTGAAAAGTCCTGAGTTGGAAGACCGTCACAAATTCGGGCCCGAGAAGTGTGAACTGCTTCCCGCTGTGGCTGTAGCTGAATCGCGAGACCTCCGTGTCGAAATTGGAATGCACGCGAAGCCAGACGTGCGGGCCAGTCACCGGCTCGCGGACGGTCTGTCCGGTGATATGGTCGTACTGCGCAATCGCATAGCCGTTGTCATCGCGCAGCAGTCCGATCCACGCATAAGGCGAGTTCAGAAGCGCCAATCCGGCGACGTCGCCGGTCTTGAGGCCGCTGCCATCCAACCCCGTAGTGGCGGTGGATTCCGGCCCGATCGCGCGCTGCGTCAGCGAGTTTCGCGCCCACCAGAAATCGGTGGCGGGGAGGGCGTGCAAACGGAGATAGCCCGGGCGCTCGGAGAGCGACCACTTGGAATCGTCCGGCAGATGATTCCACTGCCACACCGGAATCAGCTTCGGACCCGAAAAATCGTCGCTGCGCTGGTAGGGAGAAGTGATTGGCGAGACCGCGCCGGTAACGGGCTTCACCCAGATCGACGGCGAGCGCTTGAGGTTCCCGGGCAGGCCAAAATAGGGCCAGCCATCCACCCAGGTGACCGGGGACAAAGAGGTCAGCCGGCCAACGGAGTTGTGGTCCTGCATGGAAAAACCCCACCATTCACCCGACGGCGTTTCGATGATCCCGCCCTGGTGCAAGTCGAGGCTGTGGCGCTCGCTGGGATCCGGCGGATTCAATTCGAACGGCGGATTCTGGCGGCGGTTATCCCTGGGTCTGTAACCCTGGCCGATCCCCAGGCTCTCTTCTTCGCTGATCGTGGTCACCTCCCACGGTCCGGTCAGTTTGCCGGCCCGGGCGCACTTCATGGGCACGTGCGCGCCCGGAATGGCGCTGACGATATAGTACTTGCCCTTGATCCTGTAAAAGTGCGAGCCTTCACCCATGCCGAGGGAGGGCTCGATAAGCACCCGGTCGGTGCCTGGCACCAGTGCGGTGAGATCCTGATTCAATTCCACGATCCGAATCGTTCGGACGCCGTAGGCGGCGTAGATCTTCCCGTCATCGTCAAAGAGAACGGAAAGGTCATGCAAGCCCGATTCGATGCGATTGTGCTTCCAGGGACCGCGCGGATTTGAGGCGCGAAACACCTGAAGGCCGAAGCGGTTCACGTTGGCGAAGATGTAGTAGGTCCCGTTGTGGTAGCGGAAACTCGGGGCCCAGATGCCCCCGCCATAGATGCTCTTGCCGCCTTCCAGGCGGAAGTCCGGGCCGAGGTCCAGGCGGTCGAAGGCGTAACTGATGAAAGTCCAGTTCACCAGATCGCGGGAGTGCAGAATGGGCAGCCCCGGCATGGTGTGCATCGTGGTGCCGGTCAGGTAGTAATCCGAGCCCACACGGATCATGTCGGGATCGGAAAATTCGTCGTAAAACAGTGGGTTAGAATAGGTCCCATTGCCGTTGTCGGACGCCCAGGATTGGCGGCTCTCGCGGGGGTCGGCACCCTGCGAGACCGCGGCGGCGGCAAGAAGGAGTGCTATGCGAGTCTTATTCCGCATATCTACTTGAGATCGATTTGCAGAACCTGAATCGAGTAACCGGGCATCACATGCTGCACGCGCTCCCCCTTGATGCTCGCGGTGGACTTGACGGGGACGATGCGCTCGGGATGCGTGATTGTGTTCGTCGCCCAAGTCGTGTTTGCCTTCAGCGTGTCGATGCGAGCGGAATGCGTCCCCGCGCCGATGCCGTTCAGGGCGATCGAGACCGGCTGCTCGGTCGAGCTGGCGTTGACCAACTTCACGCAGAGCTTGTTCGTCGATGAGGTCACGGAGTAGAAAAACCTGGTGCCCGCTCCCGAAACGGAGGAGTTCAGTGTGTGATCTCCCAGGCACGAAGCGAACATCGCCTGCGCGTAGTAGCTCGGCGATCCATAGCTGTTCAGGGCATCGTAGCCGATCAGGTCGGAACTCCACTGCATCCCGTCGGGGTTGACATTGACGAACAACGGCGCGTATGCCGACATCACGACCACGTCGCTGTTCCGTTCCAGGCCGGTCAGGAACGCGGCGTCGCCCAAGGCGGCGCCGAAGTTGGGAGTCGGTGTGCCTTCGCGGGTGGCCCACTCGCCGACGAAGATCTTCGGGCCATTGCGGTCGGTGTTGTCGTAGTGGCGCGCTTCTTCGAACATTCCCTGCTCGCGCTTGTAGTAATGGTCATCGACGACATCAGGAGTCATGCCTTTCACCGGCATGGTGGCGATCACCTGGATGTTCGGGTATTTCGCCTTGATGGCCTTGTAGAACTGAGCATACCGGCCGTCGTAGGTCCCGGCGCGGTCGAAACTGTCTTCGTTGCCGACCTCAACATAGCGCAGGGTGAACGGAGCCGGATGCCCGTCGCGCGCACGCACGGCGCCCCACTTCGTGTCGGTCCCTCCGGTGACGTATTCGATCTCCTCCAGCCCTTCCTGGACGTAGGGATCGAGGTCCGGCCCCGGCTTCACCACCTGCCCGCCGAGAGAGTATCCGGCATAGATGCCCAGAAGAGGCTGCATGTGCAGGTCCTCGCACCATTTCAGGAATTCCAGCAATCCCATGCCATCGGTGGAGTGGTAGCTCCACGTGGTGGGGTGTGTCGGACGGTCGACCAGCGGACCGATCATTTTCTTCCAATCGAAACGAGTCGCGATCCGGTCGCCTTCGAGGTAGTTTCCCCCGGGGAAGCGCAGGAAAGTGGGACGCATGGCGGCCAACTTCTCCATGATGTCGATGCGGTTTCCGTTCGGGCGGCCGTGATAAGTGGGAGGGAACAGGGAAACCAACTGGAGCCATAGAGTCGCGGGTCTGTCGATGGTCAGCGCGAGATGGTTCTCGGAGGACGCTGCGCCATTTCCAGACTGCATCTCGAACTTGTACTCCTTCCAGCCGCTTCCAGTGACCGAGACCGACGCTTTGGCGAGAACCTGCCCGGACTGGTCCGCCACGAGCGCAATCCGCACAGGCAGTGTACCCTGGGAATCGCTCTTGGCGAATAACGACCCTGTATACCGGGCGTTCGGCCGCACGGCGATTCCCCAGTAGCCTTCGTTGAGGAGACCTGCCGGGCTGTTGACATCGGCTTTGGTGATCTCGACTTTCGCGCTCGAGGGGAGCGCTGCCGATGGCCCTTCCTTCGGATCGACGCTCACCTTCGCCGACGCGGTCCCTTTTTCGATCAGGAACCAGTTCAGTATGCCTGTCCAATCGGATCGGAACGTGCGGTTGCGGACCAGTTCCGCGTATAACCCGCCGTCGTAGGAGTAATTGATCTCTTCGGTCATGAGACCGTACAACATCGGACTCACGGCCGCTTTCGGCCGGCTTAACTCCACGCTGAGCGTCGCTGGCGCCTGTCCGCGCAGGGCTGGCGCCGCCAGGGCAGCCAGTAGGAATGCGGTGGAAGCGATAGCGGAACGATTGTTCATAATGTCCTTTTCGTGCATGCTGGCGTGACGGCTCGCCGATGCTGCTCAGATTAGCGCACGGCGCTCTCAGGCGGCGGGGTTATTAGGACTCCAGAACGGTTCCGGCGCGGCGATGAATTGCACCGGGACCTCGGTGACGAGAGTCTTCAGCCACTCCGCGCAGTACTTCATTCCGGCCTGTTCGGAGAGCACGTGCCCCACGATAATCAGGGCTTTCTTCTGACCCGCGGCGATGCAATCCTGCATGTACTCGACCACCTCCCACTCGCGGGTTTCGCCAACGACGAGAACCTCGATCTCCGGCCGCGCCGCCATGGCAACCGCCGACATATAGCCCCAACTGGCCGTTACTCTGTTCACGGGCATCTTCGGATCTCCGACAACACGCATCGTGCGTGCGCTCAGCCTGGTTTGCATGTCCTTCGCGAACTGAGCCAGAGGCGTGCCCGGAAAAGTATACCTGCGGGGGTTTTCGAGATCGATGTTTTTCTCCCATCCGAGTTCCCGGGTCATGCCCGTTGCGATGCCATCCGGACGCCGGGAATGCCAGTGATCGTGGAAATGGAAGACAACCGCCTGGTTCCTTTCGATGTACTCCTTCTTCGCCAGATATGTTGGATCTTTTGCAAGCGGCTGAACATCGTCCTGATGAATGTAAACCGGAGTTTCGTGGGTGATGATCAGATTCATGCCGGCGGCCACGCACCGCTTCACCACGTCGAATGTCGCCATCATCGTCGTGGCGACCCCTTTCACGGGGGTTGCTCCGTCACCCAGGACGATTTTGTCGACGGTTTGCGCCCGCCATGGCACGCCCACATTTTGGCGGATTCTGTCGATCACCTGGTCTGCCGTCAGGGTCCCGGACGTTTGAGCGGCAGCGTATTGCGAAGCGCTCATCGCAAATGCCCCGCCGATGACCGCGCGGCGCGTAGTGCTGTCAAAAACCATTGATGATCCACCCTCCATGAGAACTGTTCTGCTCTCCATCGGCCCCTATTTGAAGAGCCGTGGATCGAAATTGTTCAGACACCGGCGCCACGTTCTCCGGCTCGGGAATTTCGATCCCGCTATTGTCCCATCCCGAGCCGAAGAAGGTCCGGGTCTCCGGGTCCGCCATCACGGCGCCATCCACCACGATGCTGTAGTAGTGGAATCCGACTACCTGCGGCGGGTGGTGGCCATCCACAGGCCGTCCTGTCCCTTGGTCATATCGTGGGCGCCACCCAAGCGCACCTGCACCTTCTGCGCATCCGGCGCCGCGACGCGGAAAGTTACGCGCCGGTCGGCGTGGACACAAGGATACGGCGCCCCTGGAATGTTCAGCGAGGAGGGTTTGCAATCATCGGGAGCTTGCCCCCAGCACAAACCGCAACCCAACAGCGCGAGTAACACGTTTCTCATGCATTCTCCTTCGGGTAGCCCTAACTGGACCTGGCGCAACTGCCGGCTGTCCCGGCAACCGGTTGTTCGACGCGTCCATCTCCACGAGGAAGAGTCTTATGAGACGGAATCCCACTTTCGAACCTGGGATATGCTAGCGCGCAGGTCCTGACACACGGTAGGTTTGGTACGGTGTCCGGCGTCCAACCCTAATGGAATCTTCATCTTTGGGCCCATGGGGAAGCCCGGCATGCAGCTCGGCTAACGGTTAGCTCGGGTGTTAAGAACCCACCACCCCCGGCACCACGGTTGTTACATTATTCGCGCAGAGCAGCAGGATGTGCGAGAGCCAGAGCAGAGGACTCAGTGAGTTACGCGAGCGGGCCGTGCGGACGGAACTCAATCGTCTGCTGGAGAGTGCTGCGTTTCGCACGAGCAAGCGATGCAGGGAGTTCCTTTAGTACATCGTCCAGCACATCATTAGCGGTCCGACCGGCTCTCTCAAGGAACGCTCGATCGGTGTAGAACTCTTCCAGCTTCCGCAGGACTTCGATGCGGGTCAGCACACCATAGTTCGTGTGACGGCCAATGAGGTACGGAAGAAGCTTGCCCAGCATTACCTCGCCGAGAACGGTTCGTATCATCCGGTCAAAATCGGTCTGCCTCCAGGGTCCTACTCCGCCGAATTCAGGTGGGAGGCCCCGGCGGTGGAAGCGCCAGCCGCTGAGACGCAATCCGCGGAGGCGACTGCCGCTGAGATGCCACTAGCGGACACGCGACCTGCTGAGATACATCTTCCCCCACGCACGAGGTGGCTCACGCCCTGGAGGATTGCCTGCATTGCAGTTGTTCTCGTACTCGCGGGTGCCTTTGCCGTGTGGCGGTGGCGGGCAGTGAACCCTACGTCTGTTGATGCCAAGTCCACTCACGTCTCCAACCCGAGTCCCAAAGCGACATCGGCCGTCGAGAATCTTTGGATGATCGCGGGCTCCGCCGCTCCCTACGTCGATCGCAGCGGGCGCACATGGGGCCCGGATCGTTTCTTTTCCGGTGGTAATGTGCTCGTCCGTCTGAGAAGATTTTTCGAACACTGGACCCCGATATTTACCGGCAACTGCGGAGTGGCGACTTTCGGTACGACATTCCCATGCAGCCAGGCAACTACGAACTGCATCTTTTTTTCGCCGAGACTGGTTTAGCGGATTTCATCAGCGCGGAATCCAGCGGCGAGGGCCAGCGTCTCTTTGGCGTCTCCGCCAACGGGAGTCCGATCCTGACTGCATTCGATGTGGTGGCTGATGCCGCCGGTTCCAACATCGCGGATGAGCGGGTCTTCCGCAACATCTCACCAGCCGCGGATGGATTCCTGCACCTGAGCTTTAACTCGATGAGAAGCACGGCGATGTTGAGTGGAATCGAGGTGCTGCCAGCCAGTGCCGGGAAAGCAAGACCGGACCGAATTCGTGCGGGTTGGACCTCATCGTGGCAGGATTCCGCCGGGCAGGAGTGGCAGTCCGACTCCTATTTCCTGGGCGGAAACGCGTTGGTCCGCACTACGAATCCCGCTCAGGGGAGCAACTCAATCGCACCGGATATGGCGCTCTACGCGAGTGAGCGTTGGGGGCATTTTTCCTACGCTGTGCCCGTGGCAGAGGGCCGGTATCGAGTCACGTTGAAATTCTGTGAAGGGCACTACGGAAAGCGCAACACTGGCACGGGCGGGCCTGGCCGTCGCGTCTTTGACGTCTACTGTAATGGCGTGGCCCTGCTGAGGGGCTTCGATATCATTAAGGAAGCCGGCGGAGAAGGCCGGCCAATAGACCGGACCTTTTCCGCGATTCGACCCAACGCCCAAGGCAAGATCCAGCTCACTTTTGTACCCGTTGCGGGAATGGCGTGTGTGAATGGCATCGAAGTCGTGGACGATTCGAAATAACCATTTCATAACCCCTCGTTCGAGACTGGACCGCAGGCAAATGCCTTCGTCGCTTGTTCGGAATAGGAGCACCGATTCGGCAAGAATTCCACGTTGCATACGGTGTCAACACATGTCATGTCAACACCCCGCTGCAAGGGGTTAATTCGGGATGGCGCGGCACATACGGCGGGCACGACTGGGCCACATGGCGCCATCTGCTCGATTACCGTTTCCTGCCGAACCTGTGGCGGAAGAAGTAGGGCTGACGGAGAAGAAAGGCGACATCCATGAAGAGAGCGTTTCTGACAGTACTGTTTGCGGGGGGACTGTGTTTCGCTCGGCCTGCCGCGCCGGTAAGAGTTAACCGGAATATCCCGCCGGTTCGCCTTATGACGCGTCGGCCCTCCCAGGACCTGATAAACGGGCGCCTTGGCAGCCTGACCAATGATGTCCAGCAGCGCCATGTTGGCTGCGGCCTGAAGGTTCGGCAGGCCGTCCAGTTGGGCGTGCAGTGGACCAAACTCCGTAGCCTGGCGTCCGCGCAGGACGGCGGCAGCCCGTGCCAGTTCAGACGAAGCGATCGAATGCGTTTCTCCCCATCCCACGATCCCGCTGGCGGTCTCGATCCTCAAAATGGCGTACTCGCGGCCGGAATGGGTTCCCGCACCGCGTACGCCTTGCAGTTGGCGATGGATAGAGCGCCCAAACCGGGGGCTGGTTCACCTACCTGCGCGGCGAGCATGGCCGAGAGACGCGCCCTCCGCAAATGAGCTTCTCGCATGTCCGTCTATACTAAACCCGCAGCAGGCTTGGCGCAATGTCGATCTGTCGATCGTGTCGATCAAAAGGCTGTCGCTCGCGAGACTGGCAAGAAAAGAAGCGGTACCCTTTGCATACGCCCCTGCAAGCGGTTACCATGCTCATGTCGTAATTCCTACGACACAGCGCCCGTAGCAGCGCCAGAGGGAGGACAACGATTATGAGCAAGGCACGTACAATCCTACTGAGTACCGGATTGGCAGCGTTCGCCTGCGTTGCCTACGCCGCCGACAACGGCGCTACTGCCCTTCTGCCGGCGGACTCCGCGTCCGTGTTCCGGCTGAGCGGCAGCGCCGGTGAATTCGCGAAGATGTCCTCTGCGACAATCACGGGCCAGCCGTTCCAGAGCGCGCTGCGCCTCGAAGTGTCCAGGAAGCCCGGGCGATCCCAGGACGTCCAGATCGCCGCTCCCGTGGCCTCAGCGGTAGCCGTCGGCGACGTTCTCATGGTTTCGTTCTGGCTGCGGTCTGCCAGCCCCGGCGAGGCAACAGTCGACGTAGGGTTTCGCGCGGGCGGAACTGCCCGCGGCCCGGCGCCCCTCAATATGCCCGCCGTGGCGGGAAGCGTTTGGAAGAAAGTCCAGCTCCCCTTCGCGCTGACACGAGGCTATGACAAGGGGGAAGCCGAAGTCTTCTTCACTCTTGGGTTACGCCAGCAGACCCTGGACATTGGCGGCATCGAGTTATTGAACTACGGCACGAGCAAGCGGGTGGCAGACCTGCCGTTCACCAGGCTCGGCTACGGCGGCGGTGAACCCGGCGCCACATGGCGCAAAGCCGCGGAAGAGCGGATCGAAAGAATCCGGAAAGGCAATCTCGCCGTCCTGGTGAAGGACAAGGCCGGCAAACCGGTTCGCGGCGCGGAGGTCTCGGTTCGGATGCGCAAACACGCCTTCCTTTTCGGCGCGGCGGTCAACGCGACCGCGCTTTCCAGCCAACGCCTGAGCGCGGAGAACCTGGCGCGATACAAACAGGAGATCGTTCAGCTATTCAATTTCGCGGTGATGGAGAACGAAATGAAATGGCCGCAGTGGTCCAACGAGGCTTCCCGCCCGGCTACGCTGACAGCAGTTGACTGGCTGCGCGAGAGTGGACTGCAAGTGCGCGGCCATAACCTTGTGTGGCCCTCCTGGCGCAACACGAACGTGAAAGCCGCGGTGGATGCCAAGGGCGACCCCGCCGCGCTGGCCAAAGTCATCACCGGCCACATTACCGAGACGGCCGCTGCCTTCCGCGGACGCCTGGTGGACTGGGACGTCATCAACGAAACATTCACCAACCACGATTTCATGGACATCCTGGGCCGGCATGCCATGGTGGACTGGTTCAAGGCGGCGCGGGCCGGCGATCCGGCAGTCAAGCTGTATATCAACGACTTCAACATCATTGAAGGCGAGGACCAGGCCCACCAGGACGACTATGCCGCGACCATTCGGTACCTGATTGACGAGGGAGCGCCGGTGGACGGAATCGGGCTGCAGGGCCATTTTCCGGCAAGGGTCACACCGATGGACGACCTGATGAAGCGGTTCGATCGTTTCGCGGCGTTCGGGAAGGAACTGGAAATCACCGAATTCGACATCAACACCTCCGATGAAGCCACGCAGTCCGATTACACCCGCGACTTCATGACCGCAGCCTTCAGTCTTCCTGCGGTGAAGGCGTTTGTGATGTGGGGATTCTGGGAAGGGGCCCACTGGATTCCAAGGGGCGCCATGATGCGGCGCGATTGGTCCCTCAAACCCAACGGCGCGGTTTATAAGGATCTCGTATTCAAGCGGTGGTGGACGAATGCCGATGGCAAGACGGGTGCGCAGGGGACCTTTGCGACGCGAGGCTTTTTGGGCGATTACGAGATCGAAGTGAAGGCCAACGGTAAGGCTAAGACGATGCGCGTGAGCCTTCCCAAGGAAGGCGCGCAGGCCGAGTGCGTGCTGGAATAGCGGCGCGTGCGGTGGGCTCGATAGGCAGTATCAAGCGTTGAAAGGAGGCAGTATCAAGCGTTGAAAGGAGATGAGATGAATGTCTTATCGACCGACGATCGGCGGTAGGCTCCGGGAAGGGACTTCCGGAGTAGGCATGTCACAGGCTGGATCGGTTTATTGGGGCAATGACCCCGTAAAGGAATTGGTCAGACCTGTGGATTGAACGTCATCATGAGGCGCCTGGCGACCTCGCATAGGAGTGTAGTGACCGCCGCAAAGTTAGTCTACTCCAGCTGGGAGTTCACACAACCAGGAGAGAGCAATGGAAAAACGATACATCGGCATCGACTTACACCGCAATCGATTCACCTGCTGCATCCGGCTGGAGAACGAGCGGACGTACGTAACCGAATGGGAGCTGGAGGATCTGGGGCGATTCGTCAAGAAACTGCGTCCCAGCGACGAAGTGGCGGTGGAAATCACCGGCAACACGCGGCTATTTCACGACGCGGTGGCGCCACAGGTGGCGCGTGTGGTGGTGGTGGACACCAATCAATTCCGGGTGATCAGCCGGTCGGTGAAGAAGACCGATCCGAACGACGCGCGGCTGCTGGCGCTGTATCTGTCCAAGGGATTGTTGCCAGAGGTACGCATGAAGGATAAAGATCTGGCGCAACTGGCCTCGCTCACGCAGACGCGCGACACGCTGGTGAAGCAGCGCACGGCGCTGAAGAATAAGGTGAACAATATTCTGAGCGCACGCGGGCTGAACCTGCCCAAGGAAGCCCTGTCGAGCGAGAAGAAGCTGGGCGAAGTATTGGAGGTGCCCTTCGATGCCATGGTGCGGATCGAGCTGCGGGTGATCGTCGAGCAGATCCGTAGCCTGAACAAGAGCATCGCCGAGTTGGAGAAGACGATTAGCGCGGAAGGTTCGAAGTTAGAGGGCCACAAGGGTCTGTCGAGCATCAAGGGAATCGGCAAGATCACGAGCGCGATCCTGCTGAGCGTGATTGGAGATGTGAATGACTTCGCCGACGAGGGCCGGCTGGCCAGCTACTTCGGCATAGTGCCGCGCGTCTCGAATTCCAACGAGACCGAGAGAAGCGGACGCATTCACAAGCGAGAGACCAAATTGGGGCGGACGGCGTTGGTGCAATCGGCGTTGATTGCAGCCAACTACAGTCCCTACTTGAAGCGGTTCTACGAGCATGTAAAGGCGCGACGGGGAGCCGGCAAGGCGATCATTGCGCTGGCTCGGAAGTTCTTGGGCATCATCTACCGGACGTTAAGGAACAAGTGGGTATTCGAATACTTTCCGAACTTCGTATTGGCGGAGGCCTCATGAGGGCACTCGGGAACCCACCACCGGGAATCCAGGCATCTGGTTCCCGCTGCGCCGTCCGTCGTCGGATGCGCGGTAGCAGAACGGTGCTCGGCGGCAAGGGTTCGCTACGCCGCGGCACACACCGCCGCGCCCTTGCCTCCTGTGCGCCGTTCTGCACGAGGATGAATCACGACGGACGACTCCGCCGGGAACCAGATACAGCGCAGTTTCTTCGTCTTGCGAAAGACGATAACCAGGTTGTAGTTGACAAAACATCATAGGAGAGGAAATGTCTAGTACCAGGAATCGCACGATAATGAACCGCCGGCAGGCGCTTCTCCTGCCCACGGCGGCAGGGTTGGGAGCCGCGTTGAACCAGACCGCGGAGGCGTCGGACAGCACCAAGACCGCTGCGCACCAGGCTCCGGGTGGCTGCTCTACGCCTAGATCCGCGGTCGCGAAAACGCAATACGGCAGAGTGCGCGGGTATGTCGATGCCGGCGTACTCACATTTAAAGGAATACCGTACGGGCAAAACACCGGCGGCGAAAATCGATGGCTCCCCGCCCAACCGCCCAAATCCTGGGATGGCGAGTACCCCGCCCTCATTTATGGGCCCAACTGTCCGCAGCGCCTGCACGACTATACCGCGATCGAGCAATCCTTCCTGCAGGATTGGGACGACGGCTACATGAGCGAGGACATGCTCAAGCTGAATGTCTGGACGTCCTCGCTGACCGGCAAAAAGGCCGTGATGGTCTATTACCATGGGGGCGGTTTTACCTTCGGATCGTCCTACGAGCTGCCCTCGCAGGAAGGCGCGCAGATGGCCCGCTATCACGATGTGGTCGTGGTGACGGTCAATCACCGCCTCAACATCCTTGGATTCTTCGATGTATCCGAGATCGGCGGGCCGGCATATTCCGATTCGGTGAACATAGGCATGACGGACCTGGTAACCTCGCTGAAATGGGTCCGCGAGAACATTGCGAACTTCGGCGGCGATCCGGACAGGGTCATGATCTACGGCCAGTCCGGCGGCGGCTCGAAGGTGACGTGTCTGATGGGCATGCCGGCGGCCGCCGGTTTGTTCCATCGCGCGTCGGTGCAATCGGGCGGAGGCGGCAATTTCCCCGGCGCTGACTTGTCCAGAGAACTCGCCAGGCAGATCATGAAGGAACTGGGACTGCAGCCCAACGACCTCGCCTCGCTGCAGAAGATGGATTGGGCCAGACTAAACGCTGCCGGCAATGCCGCCGTTGCGAAAATCAACCCGCCGGCGCCGGCCACGACGGGTCCGGGCTCAGCGCCAAACTCTGTGCCGCGCGCCGGGTTCTCGCCCACCGTCGACGGCCGTGTCGTCATGGTGCGTTCCTTCTATGATGTCGCCCCGGAGATTTCCAAGAATGTGCCCGTGCTGATTGGCAACGTGAGCGAAGAAGGAAATCGCATGTCTTCCCGGCCCACCGAGGCGGAGTGGCATGCCACGCTCGCCCGGAGCATGGGAGAGAGCAAGGCGGCAGCCTTCATCGCCGCCATGAAAAAGGCGCACCCGGAGAGGAGTATTCGACTCCTGTCTTATGGTGTGAATGGCATCAGCTCGCGCAATAACGTCCAGCGCATGGTCAAGCTGAAACACGATCAGCAGGGAGGGCCGGTTTACCAGTATTACTTCACCTGGCAATCGCCGATGCTGGAGGATGCTGGAGCCTGGCACACGGCCGAGCTCGCTTTTTGCTCCGACAACACCAAGCGCTGCGAACAGGGCACTGGCAACACGCCGGAGGCACAGGCTCTGGCCAAGAAAATGGCGACGGCCTGGGCGAACTTCGCCCGCACCGGCAATCCCAGCCAGCCCGGGTTGACCTGGACTCCCAGCGATGCAACACGCTGTCAAACGATGGTGTTCGACAATCGCTGCCGGATGGTGGACGATCCAGAAGGCGAACTGCGAAGAATCCTGCTTTTTTAGTGGCGGAGAATCTGCGGCCGGCGCCTCCGCTTTGGGACGAACACGAGTTCTTACGCAACTTCAAATTCGTAGAGGCTAACGCTAAAGGGCGGCGCCTGCATGGTCGCGGGAACCCCGTTCTGAGCGCTCTCAACGATTTTGACGGCAGGCTCCTTGCCGGCTTCATTGGTTGAGTCGAAACTGGGTGGCGCAATCTGATAAAGCTTGCCTTGCCCGCGCAGGTTGACACCGCCGATTTTCGGCGTGAAGCTGTTGGCCTCTTCCGTGGGGTTGACCACCGAAATGAGGAACGTCTTGCGGTCGCCGGAGAACGCCGCGAGAACATCCAGCGGATAGGTCGGGCTTCCAGCGGGCTTAATACCCCGGTCGACGTACGCCGTTCCGGGCATCAGCGGTTGGGGCGAATCCCCATCGACCGCCACCGGAACAGCGTTGAGAAAGTGATTCTGCAACAGCTTGAACACCACGCCCTCAGGCGTCATACCGACTCCGTCGCCGGAGTTGTCGGTCAACACGCGCAGTCCCCCGGTCGCACAACTGGCAGCCACCTTATCGGAGTGACGAAACAGTTCGTGCAGCAAAAGCGCGTAAGAGAGGGGCGTGAGCATTCCGGCCGGCCGCCCGAAGCCTCCACCGCCTCCGGGGCCATTCCCCGCCATCGAGCGGTTCCGATTGCCCCATTCATCGAAAATAAACTTGATGTCCTTGTCTTTCAACGCAGGCATCTTCTCGACGTACTTGTCCCACGCATCAAAGAAGCCGCCGATGCGGTTGGCGATCCTGCGGGCTTTGAACCGCAGCGGATCCTTCACATCCACAAAGGACTGCTTCTCAGCGTCGAATATCAACTCAGGATATGCGTAGGTATGTTCGGAGAGAAAATCGACGTTGTCGGCGCAGTTGGCGAGCAGCCAACTGTCCCAGTCATCCAGACTATGGAACTCATAGGGCAGCTTGGCCGTAATTGGCGGCTCCCAAATGCTCGGGAAGAAATTTCCCTTCTTCTCCGCGCCGCCGATGGACTTCTCGCAGATGCTGGCCCCGCCCAGAACCACCTTGATCTTCGGGTCTACCGCCTTCATGGCATCGACGATGTTGTTGTACTTCACCCAGTACTGGTTCAGCGACATGCGGCCTGCCTGCCAAGGGCCGTACATTTCGTTGCCGATCGTCCAGTAGCGGACATTGAATGGCTCGGCACTGCCGTTGTCCGCGCGCAATCTGCCCATACGGGTGCTTACGGAGCCATTGCAATATTCAACCTCCTCGGCCGCCTCGCGCGCCGATCCGTATCCGCTGTTGATCGTCAGATCGGGCTCGGCTCCGACCAACCGGTTGAGGGCGATGAAGTCATGCAGGCCTACGTCGTTCGACTCGTTCCCACGCGGCGAGCGCTTGTCACGATCGCCAAGACCGTCGCGCCAGTCGTACGCGGAGACAAAGTTGCCGCCGGGCCACTTGAACATTTTGAAGCCTTCCTCCTTGAAGAGGCGGATCATTCCCGCGTGGAACCCCTGCACGTTATCGGCAGGCATCAGCGAGGCAGTCCCCACATGGAATGCACCGCTGCCGGTACCCACGATTTCCAGCCGCGCATCAGTCGAGTCGGCCGTCGGTGCGAACCGGAACGGGAATTTCTGGTACACGCTGGTCAGCGCCGGGATGGGAACGGTTTGCGAGTCGCTGCCGGCAGATCCCCAGACCAGACGGACCGCAACCTTCGCGCCGGGATCACCGGCAAGATAAACACGGCCTTCGTAGGCCTTGCCTTTGACCAGGCGCAATCTGGACTGCTGAATGCCGCGGGGGTCGGAGCCGGCAAGCTGGACGCGCGGGCTGTGCTTGCCAACTAACGGCCGCACCGGGTCCCTGACGACAGTTCCTTCCGGTCCCACCGGCCTGAACGGCTCGCCACGGAAGCGGAATCCCGGAGGGGCGTTCGCCGGCACCGCCGCCGGCTGAGCGCTCACCACCGGCCTGGCGAATTTCCTGTCGCTCAGCATCTCGGCCCACACACTCGTGGTAGCAGGCTCCATGTAGCCGCCGAAGATCATCGGATTGATCGGCTTGCCGCTCTTGGCTGCGTCGATCGCTACTTGGATTTTTCCCGGGGGAGCGGCGAACGCCTCCGTCCCGTGCTTCAATATGGCAGCGCCTGCCACCGAGGCCGCTAGAAGCTCCCGTCGGTTCATTGGCATGTCGTGTCTCTCCGTTAGGCGAAGGCCTTCTTACTGCCCGCGGCCCCCGCGGCCGCCGCCGGGGAATGCCGGTGGCGGCTGGGCGGAGCGGCGCTTCATGTATTCCTCATACCGCGCGGCGCCCAGCTTTCCTTTCAGGTAATCCTGATACTCCTTCACCAACGCGGGGTCTCGCGGAGTGCTGTAGATGTCCGACGAAACGTACTTACCCTCGTCGAACTTCTTCTTCGTCCACTCGTCGTGGATGCGAGTGACATCGGCTTCGTCGATCAGGCTCTGCAACTGGCTGGGCGGGATGAAGTACACCCCTTCGGGGTCACCGAAGACGACGTAACCCGGCATTACCGTGGCGTTGCCGATGCGGACCGGAACGTTGATCCCGGTCACCATGAGGTCGTGGATGGCGGGCGGCACTGCTGCCCGGTAATAGCCGACCAGATCGGTAAACGGTGTGAGACCGACGATATCCCGGACGGCTCCATCGATCACAAAGCCCGCCCCCGTGGTCTTCATGATGTAGTACGCCAGATTGTCGCCGATTACTCCGCCGAACTGCGCGCCGGCAGCGTCGACGACCAGCACGTCGCCTTTCTGCAGCATATCGATCGCGGTTTGATGGTTCATACGCGGTAGATTCTTCGCGCGGCGGGCGGCGGCATCGGTGTCGGCGACGTCGGGCCGGGTGGGCATCATCTGCAAGGTCAGAGCGCGTCCGATCAGACGCTTTTGGGGATGAAGGACCTGCCACCCGGCTTCCCACTGGTTGCGAAAACCTCGCTGCGCCAGGCCGAGTACTTCTTCGGCCGACATTTCCTTCATCCTGACCAACAGGTCATCCGGCACCTTGGGTCTGCCGTCCGGGAGACGGTCGAACGGGTTCTGGGCGGTATACTGCAGCATCTGTTCCTTGGTGGGTTGGAACACTTGCCCCCAAATCGAAGACGCCACAACCAGCGCCAACGTCACCGCCGGAATCGGCGATCTCGCCATGCGAACGCAGAAATCCTTCATATACACCTCGATTCTGTCCGTTTACCGCCTATCCCGGGAACCACGTTGCGCCCGGCAGTTTCTTGAGGTAGTCCTCGTTCAGTTCGACGCCGATGCCGGCCTTATCGGGAACCACGATGTGGCCCTTCTCAATGATCTCGCCCTGCTTGACGAAGTTCTTCCAACGCTCCCAACGATTGCCCGGATGGCTCCAGTGCCACTCGACCACCAGGAAGTTGGGCACCGTCGCCAGCATGTGAGCCGTCGCCATGGCGCCGACGGGAGACGCCTGAGAGTGCGGCGCGATCGGCACGTAATAGGTCTGCGCCATGTTGGCGATCTTCTTGCCTTCCGCCAATCCACCGCACTTCTGAAGGTCCGGCATGATGATGTCCAGGGCCTGCTTCTCGAGAATCTCACGGAAGCCCCAGCGCATGTAAATGTTCTCGCCGGCGCAGATGGGAGTGTGGTTCGATTGCCGCACGTCGCGCATGGCGTCGATGTTTTCCGGCGGCACCGGCTCCTCCAGCCACACTAGGCGGAAAGGCTCCAGTTCCTTGGCCACACGCTTGGCGGTGCCGAGATCGTACCGGCCGTGCATGTCGACCGCCAGTTCGATTTCCTTCGGCAGCGATTCGCGCATGAACCTTACCTTGTCGACCATGTGATCGATCTCGGCGTTGTTCGCGGTCCAGTTCACACGGTCGAATCGGGAGGGATCCATCGCCTCAGCGATATCGATTTTACTCTCGATGCCGAACGCTCCGGCTATGCCCGCACCGGCGCGGAAAAAGGACCTTCGATCCAAAGAACTCATTGCGTAGAGCGATTATATAGCCGACTGTAAGCGAATACAACCCCATTATCTGATCTGTCTGTACCGGTTTCATTATCGGCCGATCTCCGCGCACGCCGGAGCCGTGAGACGAAGGGCGATGTTTGCGCGAACGTGGCGCCGCCCATCCAGCCTGGCCAGGCCAGTCTAGTTAGATTCGGCCGAATTTTGCGACAGCTTCCTTGATCGACTTGAACTTCTCGATGAAGGGAATGGTTGAGTGCTCCTGGTTATCAAGGTCCTGCGCCTTCTTGAGGACGTCGACGGCGTGGGCCTTCGGCACCACAACGACTCTGTCTTCATCAGCGGTGACGATATCGCCAGGATTCACTCTCACGCCTGCGCAACTCACAGGCACGTTCACACCGGCGAAGCGGTAGTGTCCTACCATGGTGGAGGGGACCACGCCGCGGCTGAAGACAGGGAATTGCATCTTCTTGATGTGTGGCGTGTCGCGGATACTGGCATCGATGACCGCTGCGGCCAGACTTCGGGCTTCATTCCAGTGGCCATCAGGCCGCCGATTCCCGCATAATCCGTGCCATTCTCCACCGACATGACGTAGACGGCGCCGGCTGGGGCCGCGTTAATCGCATCGAGCATACCCTGTACCGCCACGCCGCCTTCCTTGTTCTCGTCTTTCTTCATCAGCACGGTCCACGCCGGCCCCGCAAATTTGGTCTTTTCGGGAGGCCGCATCTCATGCGACATGAATGCCTGCTAGCCGTAGAGTTGTTCCATGGCATCTGCTACCGACGCCACTTCGGTTTCGCGATAACCCTGAATCAGCGAACCGCTCGAGGATTGAGCCATCAGCCAGAAGACTGCCAGTCCAGCAATGATGCCGGTGATCCACAACAATCGTTTCATCACAAGTCCTTTCCGCCAGGGCCGTATTGAGCCGCCGGCCAAACGCAAGAAGTCCTACGCGAGCCGCCATTCCGATTGCTGGCCGAATATGTCAGTCGCCAGCACAGGCTCCGGGTCATGTTACCAGTTCACCGGCACCAGCGAAACACCCTGTCTCGGCAGGTTGAGTGTGGTGGCCACCTTGCCGCCCTGGAGCGCAATCCACTGCGGTGACGTGATCATTTGCAGTCCACGCGGTATACGCTTAGCTGCGCTCCAGGTCGATGCGGTAGTGCCGCAACAGAACCCGCTTAGCCGCTGCCGGAACGCCCGCTATCGACAACTCGACGGGCGCGCCGGGCGCGGACAGGAGGTCGTCATCGGATGGTTCCACCCCCGCGGTCTCCACCACCCGCGGAGTGGCAAGTCTATGTCTAGACTGAATGAATCACCGCTCTTCGGGATTTCGAAGTGAGCAGCGATCCAGGTCCCAGGCTTCACGATAGAATGAGCAGCCCGCCGACCACTATCCAGCCGGGACGCTACCCACGAATACCAAATACATGTTGCAGGCCGGCGAACCCTGTGTCTCCACGTTGGAGCCCAGGGTGATGCTCTCATCGGCGGCCGCTCGGCGCTGGAAGACCTTCATCGGTTTGCCGTCCACTGTCACCGAAAGCGGCGTGGCTTCGAACTGTCCGGTCAGCCACGCGGGGCGCAGCAAGCGGTCATCATGCGCAATTGACACCACTGTCCCCGCTTTGACCGCGATCTGTATCAGGTCCACGGCACTGTAGGCCTTGTCGGCCGCGGCGAGTTGGACGTAGTCGGCGCCCTTCAGCCCTGGCGGTAGTGTCGCGAAACGGACATTTGCATCTACGTAGATCTTCTTGCCATCCTGCGCGTCCGATTCCAGATGCACACTAATGGTCGGTCCCGAATAAGAAAAGGCCTTGGTAAACTTGCCGGTCTTTGCCGGCGGAGTTACGGTTTGCGATATAGTGCCACCCACTACCGATGTCGCGTTGAAGTTCGCGGGATTCACCGCCGGCAGTTCCGGCAATTCGGTCAGGTAGCCATTCGCCTCGTTGACCGCCGCGGATGCGATGACGATGCTGGCTGGTTTGAGTCCCGCGCCATTCACTCTCACCGTGATCGTGCCCGGCGTCCGCGTCGAGCGTACGGCCACGCGATTGATTCCGGCCTCCAGATCCAGGTAGGTGTTGTTGGTGGACTTGATTTTGCCGCTGTTGTAGCCACCGCGCCACACGCCCGGCCCCTCAACTTCGAAATCCACCCGCTGTTGGAACGTGGGGCAGCGATCGCCCTTAGCGTCCACCGCTTCCACGTCGATCAGAACCACATCGGAACCGTTGGCCCGCAGCCCACCCGGTCCGGTGATGGGCTTCATGCGCAATGCCACCGGAGCACCCACCGTGTGCTTCGCCGTGGTTGCCACAACTTTTCCGCCTGAAGAAGCCACGGCCTTGATCTCACCGGCCTGCCACTTCACGCCGAGGAAAGTGAACAGGTAGCGGTCGGAAACCGTGCCGTGGCCGAGCGAGTGGCCGTTCACGAATAATTCCACGTCGTCCGCGTTGAAGGCTACATAGACGGTCTTGGTTGTGCCCAACGGATACGTCCAGTGACCGATGACGTGTACCTGCGGATCGTCGCGGAACATCGCGCGAAACGTAGTAGGCTTCCTTCTCCAAACGCACGCCGTCTACTTCGCCGCCGGCGCGCGCCACTTCGACACCCACGCGGCCACCGCTGGTGGAATCGGAGAAGATCCAGTTGGCGCCGCCCGAATGATTTGCGGCCCCCACTTTCTTCACGAACTGCGCCACCTGGTTGACGGCGTATTGCTCCGAAGTAAGTTGATAGGTCTGGCCTTTGGCTTCCGGATAGCCGAATGTCGGCGGCGAATTGTCGTCCCAGACGCGACGCGGCGATTCCTCGCGGTCGTACTCGCCTTCGACGACCGGCAGGCGCGTGATTTCGCGGCCGCCTTCGGTGCCGATCCCAATGTCCATAAACTCGGCGGTGATCTCATCCGCGCGCCGATGGGCATACACTCGGCCGCCATGGGGGTCGTACTGGTCCATATAGCTGCGCAGTTCCTTGGCGTGGTCCCGCGAGACTTTCTGGTTGCCGCCTTCCCAAATCAGAATCGACGGATTGTTGCGGAAGTAGATGATGGTGTCGCGGAAGGCCGCCGCGCGAATCTTCCAAGGCTCCGGTTGCGGGTCTCCCTCGCCATCCACGCCGGGCTGGTCGACGATCAGGCCGAGCCGGTCGCTCGACGCGATCATCGCCATCCCGCTGGCGCAGTGCCCCCAGCGGATGAAGTTGCCACCCGCTTCTTTCATTAGCGCAACCGTGAAGAAGTGCATCCAATCCGGTTGTGCCGCCCCCAGCCCCGGCCACTCGTCCGTTGGTTTCTGGCCCCAGCCATGAAGTTTCAGATGATGGTTGTTAATGTAGAAACCGGCCTGCGCGTCCCAACGAGCCGTGCGGATACCGAGCGGGATTTCGCGCGTGTCCACCACTTTGCCAGCCACCCGGAGGCTGCACACAACGCGATACAGATTGGGGCGCGCCGGCTCCCACAACTGCGGCCTCGCGAGCATACCCGCCACCTCTAGGAGTGCAGTGGTACCTGGCGCGACCGGTGCCGGAGACTGCTTCAATTCGAGAACAGTTTTTCCGGAGCCATCCACCACGGCGGCTATCAACTCTGCGGTGGCCGCGCTGGTGCGTTCGTTTTGTACCGGCACTTCCAGGTTGATCTTTGCCGAAGCCTCGGAGATGTCACTGGCGTAGACGTATGGCCCGGCGGTTTGCAGAAAGGTGTAGAGCGGCAGTGAAATATGCAACGGATCGGTTACGTGCAGATACACGTTGCGATAGATACCGCCGTGCGCCGGATGCCAGTGCGGGCTGTTCCACGGCAGATCGGTCTTGATAATTTTGGCCATCTCCGTTTCCGGCGTGAAGCGGTTGTCGGCCATCACGGCGATCACGTTTTTCGCGCCGCCGAATTTCAGATGGGGTGTGAGGTCGAAGCCGAAGGGGATGAAGCCCATCTTGCTCACGCCCAACAGTTTGCCGTTGACGTAGACCTCGGCGATCTGTCTCACGGCCTCAAATTCAAGGAACACCTTCTTCCCCTGGAAGGACGCCGGTGCGACGAAAGTCTTGCGGTACCAGGTGCGACCGGACCACT
>JANYJN010000792.1 GCA_025358475.1 Candidatus Solibacter sp. | reverse complement strand
CCCACAAAAGTCCCCACAGTCGCGCCCGTCCAGCCGTTGCCGGTCGCGTGTATGTTCGCGCCACTCCCATGCCCCGCGTTGGCCACACGGGCCACTTCTCGGTGTTGGCCACCGGACCACTCCGCACTGAAGATTCCCTTTTCCCCTGACACGGACGCCAATAGCATTTTCGCCTGGAATTGTGACTAGCCAAAGTGTGCCGCGATTATGACCTCGTGCGTAATGAGGATCTTCCTTCGGCGGCGATTCAGGCTGGCGAGCAGGGGTAGAGATTCTCGGAATTTCTGCCGCACTGATTCGTGCGCGGTACACCTACGCATGCAACTATTGAGGAATCTATTGGCGTCCACGTCCGACGCCTGATAGCATCCCCCAGTCGGCCCATCCAAGAAACTTCGCAGGGCCGATGGGACGCACTGGGATTCAGCATCACTTGAAAGCTTCTGAAGATCGGTCATCGATGGCCTGACGAGCGCCCCGGCCCCCGGTATTGTTCGTGCCTTCCGTTGGTGACTTCCGGTTTTCTTCCGATAGAACATCGAAGCTGTGCCCGCGTACTGGATGCACGTCAAATAGCTGGGCAAGGGGCAAAAATTCGCGGAATTTGAATGCCCAAGCTGGACGCCGGTTCTAATCCGGTCTCCCGCTCCATCTTTTCAATCAGTTAGCGCATTCCAGCTTTTCCTTTCTTACGTTGTTTACCTTGAAAACCCTGAATACCCGCAGAATTGGAAGGGCCGACCGTTCCGGGCGGGGTGCGGTTTGCTAGGGCAACCTCAAGTTTAGTTACTGCTTCGAGGCACGACCGGTTGGTGTCGTCAGATCCAGCGCTTCCGTAAGCGAGACGAAACCGACGCCGAGGTGCTCCAGTTCCTGCAGAGTTGCCAGCAGGTCCGCCACTGATCTGCCCCAACGATCCAATCGCCACACCAGCACCACGTCGATTTCGCGGCGCCGCGCCGCGAGGACCCTGCTACTGTCCAGGGTGGCCGGCCGCGATCAAGCGTGACTGAGACTCGGCCAGGGCAGTCTCATCCTCCGGATGCCTCCTTGGGTATGGGGTTGTGCCAACCGCCGTCCGAAGCGATAATCGCGTCAGCCTCCTTCGGCCCCCAACTTCGGCGCCTGTAGGGACGAGCCTTGTGGTGCCCCTTCAGGACTGGGTCGACCACCGCCCAGGCGGCCTCCACCGCGTCCTCACGAGTGAAGAGTGCTCCATCGCCGGTCAGGGCGTCGCCCAAGAGCCGCTCGTAGGGCTCTTCCTCTCCCGTCCGTTCCTCGAACAGGTAGAGTTCTCGTTGCTCGCCGACGAACTCCTTCCCGGCGACTTTGACGCGAGCTGCGATGGCGATGGCTGAGTCAGGGGAGACCCTGAAGCGCAGGTAGTTGGCCGGACCAGCCGGCGGCGCTGAGTCGGCGAAAAGCCTCTGCGGGGGCGGCTTCAACTCCACCACGACCTCGGTCGCGGTTTCGGCGAGGTACTTCCCGGAGCGCAGGTACCATGGCACTCCCTCCCAGCGCCACGAGTCAATAAAAAGACGCATGGCGCAGAAGGTTTCGACGTCGGAGTTCTTCGCCACGCCTTGCTCCTTCCGGTAGCCAGCATACTGGCCACGCACCAAGTCGTCGCGCTTGAGAGGGCGCATGGCTCGAAAGACCTTGGCTTTTTCGGTTTGTACGGCTCCAAAATCCCTATCCGACGGTGGCTCCATGGCGAGCAGCGCGACGACCTGGAAGAGGTGGTTCTCGACCACGTCGCGCAGACAGCCGGCAGTTTCGTAAAAAGACCCGCGGCTCCCGACGCCGAAATCCTCGGATAGGGTTACCTGGACGCTGGCGACGTAGTTGCGGTTCCAGATCGGCTCCAGGAACGAATTGGCGAAGCGGAAATAGAGGATATTCATGATTGCCTCCTTTCCGAGGAAATGGTCGATGCGGAAGATCGAGTCTTCCGGGAACACCGTCCGCGCGACGCGATTGAGTTCCCGCGCAGATGCCAGGTCGCGTCCAAACGGTTTTTCGACAATGACGCGCGCATGGGCGGCCAAATTCCCAGCACCGAGTCCTTTGATCACCCTCTCGAAGAGCGAGGGCGGGATAGCGAGGTAGTGCGCCGGGCGCCGAGTGCTACCCAGAGCGCTCTTTATCGCCGTGAACGTCTCCGGATCATCATAATCCCCGCTCACGTACTTGAGCAGGGACAGAAGATCGTGGAGGGCACGCTGGTTGTCGACCCCGCCCGAGCGTTCTATGCTTTCCGTCACGCGCTTGTGCAGACGGGCTAGGCTCCACTTCGGGA
>JANYJN010000766.1 GCA_025358475.1 Candidatus Solibacter sp. | reverse complement strand
CCAGGATATCGCCGGCGCCGCCACCGAGCGCTCTTTCGCCGGAATCGAGACGCCCAGTGCGCTGGCATTTTCACCGGAAGGGCAGAAGCTTTTCGTCGCCAGCGCCGCGCTCCAGTCGGTTACCACCATCCAGGTGGACACCGGCGACCGTTCCGCACTGCCGTGCGATTGCGCTCCGTCCACGCTGGTTCCGATGGGCCCGGTTTTCCGCCTGAATGAATTGGGCGCCGAGCCGCTCTGGCTGCTGGATACGGCGTCCGACCGCGGCTTAGTCTTCGTCCCTGCGCTGGCCGCGAATTGACGGCGTAAGACGCCGTGGGCGCTCACCTCCCGGAGACTTAACTGATTTTTGTTTTTGCAATCACCGTATTGTCCATCTATAATGGGTAGATAGAAGGCTGAGACCCTGAAAGTAGAGGCCATAAATGAGATTCGACGATAATTCCCTCAGTATTGGAAACACGCCACTGATCAGGTTGAATCGCGTCACGGGAAGCTCCGGCGCGACCGTTTGGGCCAAGATCGAAGGCCGAAACCCGGCCTACTCCGTCAAGTGCCGCATCGGTGCTTCCATGGTGTGGGACGCCGAAAAGCGCGGTGTTCTGGTAGCCGGTAAGGAGCTTGTCGAGCCCACCAGCGGGAACACTGGAATCGCCCTGGCATTTGTGGCGGCGGCCCGCGGCTACGCCATCACCCTCACCATGCCGGAAACCATGTCTATAGAGCGCCGCAAAGTCCTCGCCGCCTACGGCGCTAAAGTGATTCTCACCGAAGGCAGTCTCGGCATTAAAGGCGCCATCGCCCGGGCCGAGGAGATCTACGCTTCCGATCCCAGCCATTACGTGCTGCTCCAGCAGTTCAAGAACCCGGCGAATCCCGAGATCCATTTTCGAACCACCGGACCCGAGATTTGGGAAGATACCGCGGGCGCGGTGGATGTCTTCGTGTCTGGTGTAGGAACCGGCGGCACCCTCACCGGCGTCTCGCGCTACATCAAGCAGGTTCGCGGCAAGCCGATTCTTTCCGTCGCCGTGGAGCCGGAGGGCAGCGCCGTCATCTCGCAAACTATGCGCGGCGAAGCTCTCAAACCGGGCCCGCACAAGATCCAGGGCATTGGCGGCGGATTCATTCCCGATACGCTCGACCTCGCTCTCGTCGACCGCGTCGAGGCGGTCTCCAACGAGGAGTCCATTGAAATGGCCCGCCGGCTGGCTCGCGAAGAGGGGATTCTCTGCGGAATTTCCTGCGGCGCTGCCGCCGCCGTAGCAGTACGGCTTGCTGCCCAGCCCGAGTTCCACGGCAAGACGATTGTCGTTGTGCTCCCCGATTCCGGCGAGCGCTACCTGAGTACCGTCCTCTTCGAAGGCGTCGCCTAACCAGTGGCATAGGCGCCGCCTGGTGCATCCGAGCGCCAGCCCGGAGGTGGCCGCTGCCCACCGGCACACGGCTCCATCGGAAGCTGTGAAAAAATGCGGTTCGCAGTCAAAAGCGCCTGCCTGCAAAGGTGGGGCAGGCGCTTTCGACTGCCAGTGCCGCTTCCGGGCGAATATGTCACAGCTTCTCCCGGTCGCGGCTCCGATATTTGACGCATCGCCACTCCAAGCCGAGCCGCGAGCGTCAGTGCCTACATGGTTGAATTCCGCAACTTTCGGGCAGAATATTCTCACGCCCGTCGTTCGCCGCTAATGTTCGCCGGGCTCCTGCCGCACTCCAAAATAGGCGCCAACTTCCGCGAAGACTCGCGCCGCGCCAGCCCACGTCTCTCCGCTCCCTCCGCGTTCTCAAGTGTTGACTTTCCTCCGTCGTCCTCTGCGTTCTTCTCTCCGCGTCTCTGCGCCTCCGCGTCAAATACACGGCCTGTTTGGTCCCGGCTGCGCCGGGTCAGGGAGCGTTACAGGCATGCGCGTTTATTTTCGAGGAAGACTCGGCCTTGTGCCATCCGGCCAGCCCCGAAGCCCAATCTGACGTTTTCCTCACTCGCGCTTGGTACAATTCCCTCGTGGCCCGTGTCCTGATGGTCTCCTCCGAGGCTGCGCCCTTCGCCAAAACCGGCGGTCTGGCCGATGTGGTCGGCTCGCTCCCCTCGGCCCTCCGCTCACTGGGCGATGAAGTGGCCGTCGTCATCCCGCGCTACGCGTCCATCGATCTGAAAACCGCCCACCGCGTCTGGGATAACCTTCCGGTCCACTTCGGCCCGGTTTCCTTCCCGGTCTCCATCTACCAGGCGCCGGCACCGTATCCGGTGTACCTGGTGGATTGCCCGCCCCTCTACGACCGAAAAGGCTTCTATGGCGAATCCGGAATGGACTACCCGGACAACCACATTCGTTTCGCCGTTTTCTGCCGCGCCGCCCTCGGCATCGCCCGCGTCCTGTTTCGCCCCGATATCTTTCATTGCCACGACTGGCAGACCGGCCTCGTGCCGGCCTACCTGCGCACTGCCTTCGCCACCGACCCCACCTTTTTCGGCTGCCGCACCCTGTTCACCATTCATAACCTGGGATACCAGGGCCTGTTCCCCAAAGCCGCGCTGGCGGAGGTCGCGCTGGACCCCTCCGTCTACCGTCCCGACGGCATGGAATTCTTCGGACGCGTCAGCTATATTAAGGCCGGAATCGAATTCGCGGACGCGGTGAATACGGTCAGCCCCACCTATGCGCGCGAGATCCAGACGCCCGAATACGGCTTCGGCCTGGATGCCCGCCTCCGCGGCCGGGCCAGCGTTCTCACCGGCATCCTCAATGGCGTCGATTACGCCGATTGGAACCCGCAAACCGACCCGCTCATCCCGGCGCCGTATTCTCCCCAGGACCTGACCGGCAAGGCCACCTGCAAACGCCGGCTACTGGAAGAATTCGGCTTCCCCGCCGCTGCCCTCGATCGGCCGCTGCTGGGCATCGTGTCACGCTTCACCCGGCAAAAGGGATTTGACATTCTGGCCGAGGTTGCCGCCCGCATCGTCGCCGAAGACGTATACCTGGTGGCCCTGGGGACGGGCGACCCGGAGTTCGAGGATTTCTTCCACCTCATGCAGCAAGAGCATCCCGGACGAATCGCCGCCCGCATCGGTTTCGACAGCCCTTTGGCGCACCGCATTGAGGCCGGGGCGGACATCTTTTTGATGCCCAGCCACTACGAACCCTGCGGGCTCAACCAGATGTACAGCCTGCGCTATGGCACGGTGCCCGTGGCTCGCGCCACCGGCGGCCTGGATGATACCATCGATGTAGGCACCGGATTCAAGTTCGCCGGCTACTCTGGCGAAGCGCTTTTGGACGCTGTGAAGGCTGCTGTGCGTGCTTTCGCCGACCGCGAAAACTGGCAGCGTATGATGCGGCGCGGCATGAGTATGGATTTTTCGTGGAAGGCGCCGGCCGCGGCCTATGCGGAGTTGTACCGGCGGATTTTGGCCCGTTGAATCTTTTGGCTCCCCGCGAGATTCTAACAGAGTGTACTTAGGAGATCATATGGCAGGCGACAATACGTTGAGTTTTTCCGATGCGACGTTCGATCAGGACGTCCTCCGCTCGGACGTTCCGGTTTTAGTGGATTTTTGGGCCGAGTGGTGCGGACCATGCCGCCAGATGGCGCCCACCATCGATGTAGTGGCCGGCGAGTACGCCGGTAAGGTCAAGGTCGGCAAGCTCGATGTGGACGCCAACGGCGGCACCGCCATGCGCTATAACGTCCGCGGCATCCCCACCCTGTTGCTTTTTAAGGGCGGCCAGGTGGTGGAGCAGCGCGTCGGCGCCGTCGGCAAAAGCGAAGTCCAGAAAATGCTCGACGCGCACGTCTAAAGCCGCGCACGTCTGAAATTCCGTAGGGCGGGGCTGCCCGGTTCCAGCAGTCCCGCCTGCTTCATTCCTTTCCCACCCCTCAACATTCATTTCCAAACCGGCGCCCCAACCGCTTGGCGTGCGCTGTTGAACGCAACCCCTCCATCAAACTAAGGATGTGATCAGAGCCCCGAGCGTCAGCGAGGCGGTTTACGGTAGCACCGAATCGACCGGTGGGTGCACTAGCGCGCCCTTTGCGGTGATTGACTAGTCGCATCCCAGCAGGTGCCGTCGATGCCCGATCGCACTTCGGCCCACGTACCAATAGGCCCGCATGGCTCCTTGTGCCTGGTGCCTTCTTCATGTGACTATGGATTTTGGGCCAAACTGATGCGGAGTGAATACGTGAAGGGCGTTGAAGGGCAATATCTTGTCGGGAGTACGCGAGTCTCTCTCGATTCGCTGGTGTATCTGTTTCGCGAGGGGGTGTCGGCCGAGAGCATGGTCGATTCCTACCCGGCCTTGACCCTTGAACAAGTGCACGGCGCGCTGGCGTTTTACCTGGGGAACCGGAGAAAGGTCGACGCCTACCTTGCGGAAGGACAGCGCAACGCTGAATCGCAACACGAGCAGTCCAGGCAGACGAATGCGGAATTGATTGCGAAGCTACAGCGGGCGCGTCATGCGAGCCAGATTCCAGGCTGACGCCGATCTTGACGGACGCGTGATCCGTGGGTTGCTGCGGGCCGCGCCGGGAGTTGACATCCGGACGGCGAACGATGCCGGACTCGCTGGGCTGGAGGATTCCGAGGTCTTGCAGATCGCCGCCGACGCTGGACGAATTCTCGTGAGCCAGGACCGCCGCACGATGCCGGTGCATTTCAAACGCTTCGTGGCTGGTGCGCAGAGTCCCGGAGTCATCCTGCTTCGGGAAGCGATTCCCATCTCCACCGCGATAGAGGAGCTTGCGCTGATTTGGAGCGCCAGCCAGGCTGCGGAATGGATCGATCGATTAATATGGATTCCGCTCTGAAACTGGCCACCCAAATGTCCTCCCACGCAACCGCCCCCGCCCTGACTGTCGAAAACTTCGCTGCGCGTTCTCTTAGTGCGGCGCGTCACAATATGGTAGATGCTTCGCAGGCAAGTCGGAAGATCTTCGCCCTCCCTGTTCCGGCGGGGGTTGGCGTCCTTGGCCGTGATGGTGTGCGGCACGTTCTCCGCGGCCGGCCAGAGCGGCATGGAAGTGCAGCAAACCCGTTATCAGCTCCGCGCGGGCGAGGCGGTCCCGATTCGGGCGCCACAAGAGACGCTCGGTTTTCTGGCGAATGCCGGCAGCCGGCGCGTCGAGATCGTCGCCCCGGATTCGCCGCTCCCGGGCGCCCGGTTGGTGGCCGCGCCGAACCGGGATGGCGGCCAGATGCTGCTGGGCGCCTCGCTGCGTATGACCCCCGGCGAATATACCGTCAAACTCTCCGCGGCTAATGCGGCCGGCGAAGAGCGGCAAACCACCTTGGCGGTGACGGTCCTGCCGATGGCAGGCGTGCCATCTAACGCGAAGCGGCCTCCGGTGGTGCTTTTGAACGGGTGGCAGACGAGTTTTACCGGCACTTGCCCCATCGCCCTTAGCTCCTCGGAGACATTCGGCAACCTCGCCCAATACCTGTTGGCGGACGGGGTTCCAGTGGTCTATTTGTTCGATAACTGCCTGGAAGACTCGGGCCAGTCCATTGAGACCTTAGGCAACGATTTGGGCGATTTTCTGAACACCATCAAATACGACACCGGCGCGCAAGTGCCCCAGATCGATCTGGTAGGTTTCAGCATGGGCGGGTTGATCGCCCGGGCCTATCTTGCCGGACTTCAGCCCAACCAGACCCTCACTCCGCCCACCACCACCCTGGTCGGCAAATTGGTCTTGATCGCCACGCCGAACTTCGGCTCCTTTGCAGCCGGCAACTATCTAACCACCATCCCAGCCGACTCGCAAAGCGCCGAGTTGGCGCCCGGCAGCGCCTTCCTATGGAACCTGGCCAACTGGAACCAGCGAACCGACGATCTGCGCGGCGTCAGCGCCATCGCCGTCATCGGCAACGCCGGCGCCTATTCCCCCGGAATTTCATCCACTACCACGCTTCCCAATGCCAGCGACGGGCTGGTGTCTCTGACCAGCGCCTCGCTGGGATTTGTCGCCCAAAAGCCGGCCGCGACTCGCATCGTGCCTTATTGCCACGTGGACCCCGGAGCGTTTACCAACGGCACCCTCGGGACTTTCGCCTGCAATGCGCCAGGCATCGCCAACGTCAATAGCACAGCCCATTCCACCGGCCTCATCGTACGCTCTTTTCTGGCCGGCACCTCGGACTGGCAGTCCATCGGCACCCCGGCGGACAAGGACCCGTATCTGTCCACCAATGGCGCCATGTACTTCGCCATGGTGGACACCAGGGGCAGCTTTGTGTCCGACATGACGGGAGTCACCTTTGGAAGCGTGCCGCTGGTGAATGGCGCACACACCGGAGTCATCTTCTACGTGGATTTCGTCTCTGGGACAGGTAGGCTCACGGCCACCAGTACGAAGCTGGGCACCTACAATTGCGGCTCGTGGCCGGAACCGCTGGGGTTCACCTCGGCGCTGCGCTGCAAATTGTCCACGGTGATTTTCTCGGTAGGTCCGCTAACCGGCACCGGCGGCAGGACCGTAAATGCCGGTTCCTCAATCACCATCGCCGGTAGCGGCTTTGGGGATTCTCCGTGCAGCTCTGGCTGCCGGGTGACTGCCACGCCGGCCGGTTCCACCACTTCCCAGCAGTTGACCACCGCCGCGTGGAATAACACTTCGATTACGGCGACCCTGCCGGCCACTTTGACGGGCCTGGTCACCATCCAAGTCAGTGCCGCG
>JANYJN010000423.1 GCA_025358475.1 Candidatus Solibacter sp. | reverse complement strand
ATCGACCCGGCAGCGGGTTATGGCATCCGCGTGCGAGCTCAGTCGCCGTCCATCTCTGCCTTTCAGGTGTATGCGCCAGTCGATCGTGCAGTGGTGGCCTTTGAACCGCAATTCAACCTCGCCGACCCGTTCAGCTCCATCTGGAAGGGCCGAAACACTGGTATGGCAATGCTGAAGCCAGGCCAATCCGTCACCTATTCCGTGGTGGTGGAGGCGTTTGTCCCGTGAACGCCCACTGAAGATGGATCGCGGGTGACTGCTCCCGGCGCCGGAAAGAGTCTGGCAAAGGCCGACCTGTATCGTGTGGTATTCATACCCGCCTTCGTTCGTTTCCGGAAATCGCCGAAAAAGGGCAGGAATCTGAACCTTCCGACAATACGACATCGTAGCGCGCGCGTTCGGAATTAATATTATTCGCGTGCGGCGGGCCGCCGCCACGGAAAGCCGGCAGAACGGAGACGCGGGTTTTGGAATTGGAAGGCCGGACGTTTCCAGGATAAATACTCTGAAACTCCATTGATCCAGCGCGCAACCGGGGTGGGCGCGAGTGGCGCGGCCTTCCTGCTCGGGCTGCCCAACGGCGGCAATTTCCCGCGCAACGCGGACGCCTTCTGGAGCCAGCACTTCAAAGCCTTCTACGTGCAGAACGATTGGCGCGTGACGCCCCGCCTCACTATCAACATGGGGCTGCGCTATGACTGGGAGACGCCGGTCACAGAGCGTTTCAACCGGATGACCACGGTCTACGATCCGACGGCCGTCAACCCCATGAGCGGTGCCGCGCAGACGGCCTACACGAATATCCTAAACAACCCCGCCAACGCCGCCAACCCAGGCATTCAGATTCTCATGCAGTCTCTGCCGGCGGGTTCCTTCAAGCTGATGGGGGCGCAAAAATTCGCCGGAGTGGACGGCCAATCGCGCGGGATTTATCATACGGATTGGACGCAGATACAGCCGCGCATCGGGTTCGCCTATAAGCTGGGGCCGAACACGGTGATCCGCGGCGGCGGCGGAAGATTCAGCCAGGCCTCCTTCGATACCGGTGGGCAGAATGGGTTCAGCCGGTCGACCGCCTTCAATCAGACCTCGGACAACTACTTCACGCCATCCGATACGCTGGACAACCCGTATCGCAACGGCATCCTAAATCCCACTGGGGCCACGATGGGGCCGCTGACCAATCTCGGACAGGGTGTCACCTGGAACTACCAGGATCCGCGCCGTTTCTACTCCTGGGAGTACAGTTTCCACTTGCAGCATCAACTCAAGAGCTGGCTCTTCGAGGCCGGCTACACCCACAACAAAACCTACAACATCACGCAGGGTCTGAATCAAAATCTGCCGCCCTACGATCTCTGGCAGAAGTACCTTGGCGTGCAGAGCGTGTTTGATTCCACCGGCCGTCCGCTGGACACCTTGCTCTGGAACACGCTCGTGCCCAATCCCTTCCAGGGCCTGCCCAACGTGACGGGTTCTCCCTCCACCAGCAACACCACCACCGTCCACCAGTTGCTCAATAACGTGAAGATCCTGGACGGCATGACCATGAACCTCTATCCACGGGGCACCAACCAGTACGACGCCCTGCTGGCCAAAGTGGAGCACCGCTTCAGCAAGGGCTTCGCGATCCTCAACTCGTTCACGTGGTCCAAGCTGTTCGAGGACACTTCGTGGACGGGTCCTGAAATCGCGGGCCGTCACGTCGAGCACAAACTGGGTGGCGAAGACCGTCCATTCCACCTCTCCATCGCGCCCATCTGGCAGATTCCGATCGGCCGGAAACAGGCGCTCGGCAAGTCGATGCCGAAGGTGCTGGATGCCGTGGTCGGCGGCTGGCAGCTTTCCGGCCAGTTCAACATCCAGTCCGGTGTTCCGGTGGTGTTCAACAGCACGGGAAGTGATAATTCCTGGTTTTCCGGCAAGGATTTCGCCCTGACGCACGATCAACAGAGCCTGAACAGGTGGTTCGACACCTCCCAGTTCCAGCGCTTCCCGGATAAGACCGCCGACATTACCACCTATCCGGCGTGGACCGGCGTGATGAATCTCCCGGGCGCCAACTACAAGCCGGCCGCCGGCGACTCCATCAAGAACGGGGTCTACCAGGATTTCGCGGCTTCCCTCCGCAACTACCCGACGCGCTGGAGCCGTGTCCGGGCTAGCCGTACCAACAACCTGGACCTGGGCATCTACAAGAACTTCGTCATCCGCGAACGCTTGAAGACCCAGTTCCGGTTCGAAACATACAACACGTTCAACCACGCACGCTTCGCGGCGCCTAACAGTGACCCCACCAGTCCTAGTTTCGGAGTGGTTGGGTCCTCGCAGCAGAACGCCCCGCGCACCGTGCAGATGGCGCTGAAGATCTCTTTCTAACCGTCCAGCGCACTCTGTTTCAATAGGATTGGGTGGTGGCCGCTCTACTTCCGGACCACTTCCCAATTTGCGATACCGTCCGGGCTGCCCAACCTGCCCAAATGACCGGTTATCTGGCAATCGCGCGATGTGCCAGATACTCGGTGCCGAGTAGCAGCGTATCGTCGCTGCGGCAGCGCACCAGAACCTGGTAGGCGGAGGGAAATCCGGAGAACCCCTCGGAACGGAATCGATCGCGCAGCGCTCGCAGCGAGTCCGGCCTGGAGAAGAACTCGGCCGCGCCGTGCGTTCCCACCGACGTAATTCCAGAGAAGATCACCGTTCGGTGCGGACCCGCGGCCTCGCCCTCACCCGGCAACACCGTTACCAGCCCGTAGACCTCCGTGTAGCGCTTATCGAGACCGCGCTTACCCACCCACGTGGTGCGCGAGCCCGCGCGTTCGCGGACCACCACGTCCTGGGCGCGCTCGTCGAACTCCAGCGTGAGCGGCGTCTGCTCCAGGCGTTGAGCCGCCATATTGCTGTTTTGCGGATCGGCGATCAGGATCACGTTACGGCCGCGCAGGGCTGCCGCCCCGGTGCTGCGTTCGGGCAGGATCTGGTAAGGGGCGCCGGCCAGCGCCAAGGTTGTCGCCGTGATGGCCAGCGCCTGGGCGTGCCCCATCTGCACTGAGTTGTCCACAGGATGCATGGAGAGCTCCACTCCGGGCGGCAGAGGCCGGTGCGTGCGGAACATGGAATACAGCTCCGGCGGCGCGGGGTACTTCGAAAGTCCTTCCGCGACTACCGTCATATAAGGACGCACGATCAGGTGCAGGCTGGTGCCCACCGAGATTAGAACCTCGCTGCCCGGCGAGACGAACGGACGCCAGGCCTCGCGAACTACCGGGTCCAACGCCGGACTTGCCACACGGAACGCCTTGGCCGCAAAAACCGTCGCTACGGCGGCCAACACCACCACGGCGGCGCCCAAAATCCACAGAGGCGTAAACTTGCGCGGTGCGGGAACAGCGAGCAAAGGGGGGGCCTGGCTTGCCGGCGCCTTGGGGGTTGCCGCAACTTCCACAAAGCGCGGAGTGTATGACCCCTTGGGCAACTCCACTCGAACCACGGCTTCGCGTCCCTCGCCTTCGTAGTATTTCTGCAGCTTCTGCCGAAGCTCGTAGGCGGTGCGGCGAACGGAAGAGTCCTCGCCCGGCGAAAAGTCCGCCGGCTTGCCCAACGCATCCACCGCTAAACTGTACTCGTTGATTTCTTTCCCGTGCCCCGAAAGGGTCCGCTCGCACACCCAGCTCAGAAAACTGCGCAGTTGTTCCGACCGCGAAAAGGTCTCGCTGCCCAGCAGTTCGTCGACTGCCAGGCGCGTTTGTTCGGAATTGGTGGTCACGCGGAATTCCACTGAACCCTAGGTTAGCGCCATGCAGGCGGATTTGCGAACCGTTCGGTAACAGTTGGGAACAGTTCAGAACTTGTAGAAAAGACAGGACGACCCTATGCTGATGGTACTTGAAAAACTTTTCCGGTATTAAACTCGGAAATTACCTGTCCGGTGTTCTGCCGGCGCCCACCCGCCGCCAGATCCTACAGGCCACGACTGCTTTCCTCATTCCCGGCGCCCTCCCGGCAGCCACCGATTCCAACGAGCGGTCCCAGGCGGTCCGCCTGACCGAACGCTGGGAATTCCACGGCGGCACCATCGGCGGCATCTGGGAAGTCTGGCGGGGCGGCGTCGCTACTTCCAACGTGAACTGGACCCCCGTCACGCTGCCGCACTGCTTTAACGCCTACGATGCGGTGGATCCCGATCGGGAATACTACGAAGGTCCAGGTTGGTATCGCAAAACCGTCCCGGTGGAAAACCCTTACCCTGGCGGCCGCACGCTGCTCCACTTCGAAGGCGCCGGACAGCGCAGTGAGGTCTTCGTTGGGCTGGAACGCGCCGGCCAGCACCTCGGCGGATACGACGAGTTCACGGTGGATATCACCGATACCGGCCGGCGCGCGGGGAAAGCCGACATCGCTGTGCTCTGCGATAACTCGCGCGACCTGGAGACCATCCCGTCCGACCTCTCGGACTTCATCCGCTACGGCGGCCTCTACCGCCACGTGAACCTGATTTATGTTCCGGCGGTCTCCACCGAGCGCCTCCATGTGGAAACCAAGGTCACCGGCGGCGAAGCGTCCATCGAGCTTCGCGCCCGCCTCTGGAATCCCGCCCAACTACAGGACGCGGTGAATTTGAAGGCCCGCATCCTCGACCCGTCCGGCAAAGTCTTGGGAGAATCCGAGGTCACGCTCGCGCCCTGGACCGGCGACCGCAAGATCGCCGAATTCAAAGTTGCCGCGCCCGCGCTCTGGTCGCCGGCGGCGCCTAGCCTCTATCGTTGTCTGGTCACACTAGACACGCCCCACGGCGCCCAACAGGTGGAAGAGCGCTTCGGACTCCGCTTCTTCGATTTCCCCGAACACGGCGTTTTCCTGCTCAATGGCCGCAAGCTTTTCCTGCGCGGCACCCAGCGCCACGAAGATCACGCCGGCCTGGGCGCGGCCATGACCGACGATCTCATCCGCCAGGAGATGCGCCTGGTGAAGGACATGGGGGCGAACTTTATCCGCCTCGGCCACTACCAGCAGTCGCGCCACGTGCTCGACCTCTGCGACGAACTCGGGCTCCTGGTGTGGGAGGAGATCCCCTGGTGCCGCGGCGGCGTCGGGGGCGCGCAGTATAAGGAACAGGCCCAGCGCATGCTGCGCAACATGATCGACCAGCATCGCAACCATCCGGCAATCGTTTTCTGGGGGCTGGGCAACGAGAACGACTGGCCCGGCGACTTCCAGACTTTTGACCGGCAGGGCGTACGCGACCTGATCACCACGCTGCACCGCATCGCGCATGAAGCCGACCCGTCGCGCCTCACCGCGATCCGCCGCTGCCCCTTCGCCGCCGACATCCCGGACGTCTACTCGCCCTCCGTCTGGGCCGGCTGGTATAGCGGCCGCTACACCGAGTACAAGCAGTCCCTGGCCAAGGAAGCCAAGCAGATCAAGCGATTGCTCCACATCGAATGGGGCGGGGACAGCCACGCCGGACGTCATGCCGAAGATTCCAACGGCGTGATCGCCCGCATCGCCACCGGGCAGGGCGTCGAAGAGAAAGAGCGCGCCTTCCTGCTGACCGGCGGACGGGGGCGGGCGTCGAAGGACGGCGACTGGTCGGAGAGCTACATCTGCGACCTCCTCGACTGGCACCTCAAAGAGCAGGAAACCATGGACTGGCTGGCCGGCTCGGCGCACTGGGTGTTCAAGGATTTCGCCACGCCGCTACGTCCCGAGAATCCGGTGCCGCGGGTGAACCAGAAGGGCGTCCTGGAGCGTGATCTTACACCGAAGGAAGGCTTCTACGTGTTCCAGTCCTACTGGTCCGAACGGCCGATGGCGCGGATCTACGGGCACACCTGGCCGGTCCGCTGGGGCAGTCCCGGCGAACCGAAGGTGGTGAAAGTCTACTCCAACTGCGCGTCGGCGGAGCTTTTCCTTAACGGCACATCGTGCGGTGTGCGGCAGCGAAACAGCCAGGACTTCCCGGCCGCGGGTCTGCGCTGGCAGACGCGGTTCGAACCCGGCGAAAATCGCCTCCGCGTGATCGCGCGGAAGGGCGCTGTGGAAGTCTCCGATGAGATCCGCTTCCACTACCAGACGGCGAAGTGGGGCAAACCCGGCCGCCTGGCGCTCCGCGAAATCGGCCGCGAGGGGGATCGCGTAACGCTGGAGGCGCGCATCTTCGACGCCGCCGGCGTGCCCTGTCTCGACGCGCGTAATGCGGTACGTTTTGCACTTGCCGGCGACGGTGAGTTGCTTCAGAATCTCGGAACCGCGGGCGGTTCGCGCAAAGTGGAACTGGCCAACGGCCGAGCTACCATCGGCGTGCGCCTTGTGCGCGGCGTCGCGGCAGTGAGTGTTTCAACGGATGGATTGCCCACGGCAGTCCGGACGATCAGCATATGAACCGCGAGTGTGCAGGGGGTCTGCCACGCGCGGGAAACGGCGCCACTAGCGCCTGGAGGTTAGCATGATTCGAAAATCGTTTATCTATACGTCTCTTCTTCTCTTGGCCGCTCTCTGTTTGACGGCCCAAGTCACTACAACATCCGTTTCGGGAACCGTTACCGACACCACCGGCGCCGTGATGCCGGACGTCGCCGTGACCGCGACAAACCTGGATACCAACTTCACCCGGTCCGCCACCACCGATATGTCCGGGCAATACCTGATCCAATTTCTTCCGGTCGGCAAGTACAGCATTGAAGCCAAATCGGCGGGCTTCAGGTCCTTCATCCAGAGCGGTGTGGTGATCGACGTTGCGGCCCGCGTCCGCGTGGATGCCGTACTGCAAGTCGGCGGCGCCAGCGAGAGCGTCATCGTGGAGGGGGACGCGCCGCTGGTGAACACGGCCGACGCCCAGATCGGCCGCACCGTACAGAACCTCGAGATCGTGCAGATGCCGCTGGTGAACCGCGACGTCTACTCGCTGCTCAACCTCACGCCTGGCGTGGAGATGAACACTACCGCCAACACCGTCGGCTTCCGGCAGACCACCGTTTCCATCAACGGCTCCGGTGACGGCGGCGCGGGTGCCGTAGCCTACTATCTGGATGGCGGCGCGAACATGACCGGTCTGCGCAACACCGGCAACGCCACGCCGAACCCCGATGCCATCCAGGAATTCCGCGTCATCACCAACGGCTACGGCGCCGAGTTTGGGCGCTTCACAGCCGGTGTGGTGGACGTAGTGACGAAGTCCGGCACGAACCGGTTCCACGGCTCGATGTTCGAGTTTCTCCGCAACGACACGATGAACGCCAAGGGTTGGAACAATCTCACCAAGGCCCCGATGCGCCGCAATCAGTTCGGCGGCACGACGGGCGGCGCGGTTAAGCGCGACAAGCTGTTCTACTTCGGCAGCTATCAGGGTCTGCGCGAGCGCCAGTTCAGCACGTTCAGCGGCGCCATCGTCCCCACGGTGAAGGAACTCACCGGCGATTTCTCGGCATCGGCAATCTTACCCAAATACACCGGCATTACCAGCGGCGTGATCTCCCCTACCGC
>JANYJN010000657.1 GCA_025358475.1 Candidatus Solibacter sp. | reverse complement strand
GCAATAACGGCGACTCCTGCGCGCCTTCCACCAACCCGATCAGCCCCAACCCCACTTCGATGGCCAGCGGTTCCACCCTCAGCAGCGCTTCCACGTTGTCCTTGGCGCTGGCGGGTTTTCCGGCGTCTTCAGCGGGCGCGGTGGTCAGCGCCACCTCCTTTTGGCGCATCTTCCAGCCGGCCGTGGCGGCTCCGATACCCAGCACCAGGAAGGGCAGTTTCGGCATGCCGGGAAGCGCGGCCAGTGCCACCAGCACGCCGCCCGCCAGCATAATCGGCTGCGAGTTTCCCAGGATCTGCTTGTGGAACTCGGCCCCCAGCCGCGCCTCGCTAGAGGCCCGGGTTACGATCAGGGCTCCCGAGATGGAAATCATCAGCGCCGGGATGACCGTTACCAGGCCATCGCCGATGGTGAGTACCGTATACGTCTCAAGCGCACGGCGAAGATCCATCCCGTGTTGCAGCACGCCGATCAGGAAGCCGGCAATAATGTTGATCGCCGTGATCAGAATACTGGCCACGGCGTCGCGCTGGGTGAAACGCGATGCACCGTCCATGGCGCCGTAAAACTCGGCTTCGGTGGCCAGCGCCTTGCGCCGCCGCTTGGCTTCGATCTCGTCAATCAGTCCCGCATTTAGATCGCTGTCGATCGCCATCTGCTTGCCCGGCAGCGCATCCAGGGTGAAGCGCGCGGTAACCTCGCTGATGCGTACCGCGCCGTGATTGATCACCACGTACTGAATCGCAATCAGCACCAGGAAGATCACGGCGCCGATCACGTAATTCCCGCCCACCACGAAACTCCCGAACGCGCCGATCACCTCGCCGGCGGCCGCCGTCCCGGTATTGCCATTGAGCAGAATCAGGCGCGAGCTGGAGATGTTCAGGGCCAGGCGGAACAACGTCAATAGCAACAGGGTGGTAGGGAAGGAGGTGAATTCCACGGGCCGTATCAGGTACAGCGACACCATCAGTACGATCACCGACACCAGAATGTCGGTCACGATCAGCAAGTCCAGAATAAACCCCGGCAGCGGTGTGATCAGCGCGATCACGATGGCGAGCACCGCCAGCGGCACCACCAGTTCGCCCAGCGTCTCCATGGGAAGGTTCTGCATCCACTTCGGCAGACTGTTGGCGCTCCCTGGCGCGGCAATGGCTTTCGCTGGCATCATGCTATCCCGGCATCCTTCCGTTCATGAGTTTGAAGATATAAGCCAGAATTTCGGCCACCGCGCGGTAGAGGTGCGGCGGAATCTCCTGCCCCACTTCGACGGATTTGTACAGTGCCTGCGCCAGCGGAGGGTTCTCGATGATGGGCACCTGGTGCTCGATCGCCTTCTGCCGTATGCGCAGCGCCAGGAAGTTCTTGCCCTTGGCAACCACCAACGGCGCCGCCATGCTGTCCATGTGGTAGCGTATGGCCACGGCGAAGTGCGTCGGGTTGACCACCACGGCGGTCGCCTTCGGCACCTCCTTCATCATCTGTTTTCGTACGCGGTCGCGCTGCAGGCGGCGGATCCGTGCCTTCATCTGCGGATTGCCTTCCACGTCCTTCATCTCTTCGCGGATTTCCTGCTTGCTCATGCGCAGTTCCGATTTGTGGCGGCGAAGCTGGCGAGCCAGATCCACGCAGCCGAAAATCAGGAAGACCGCCGCGGCCTTCCAAAACAGCTCCATGAGCGAAGTGGCGATCAGGCTGAAGCCACTTTCCACACTTTGCACGGGCAACGCCAGAAAGGTGTCCAGTTTGTCGCGCGCCACTACCCAAACAGCCCACAGAAACACCGGCAGCAGCACCACAGCCTGGCCGAGTGACGGCAAATTCTGCTTGGGCAGGTCCTGTAGCCGTGCAATGGGGTTGAAACGCGCCGCATCCGGCATGAGCTTTTTCAGGCTGATGCCGAATTGGGTGGTCGCCAACCGGAAGGCCACCGTCAAGATGGAAACCGCCGCGCCCGCTAGGGCCAGCGGCAGAAGGTTGCGCCAGAAGATCTGCCAGGCCACGTGGACCAGGTCCTCGGGCAGCAATTCCGGCGTAAAGGCGAGGCGCAGCATCGAACGCGCGGTCAGCCGGAATTCCCCGAACCAGCCGGCGCCACCCGCCCCCAGAAGCGACAGGAAGACCATGAACTGCAGGGCCGCGACAAACTCTTTGGCGGCGGGAAACTGGCCCTGCTCGCGGGCCTTTTTCAGGCGCTGCTGGGTGGGTTGTTCGGTTTTCCCGCTTTTGTCCGCCATGACGCGTCATATACCCAACATCCGGTACGCGGCGATCCATGCATGCCCGCTGATTTCGCGCAGAATGCGCGGAAATATCGGGGCTATCCAGCTCAACAGAATCAGAGTGATGAGCATCTTGGCCGGGAAGGCCAGGCTAAGCAGTTGCAGTTGTGCGTTGATTCGCCCCAGGAGCGCCAACGCGACATCCACCATCACCAGCAGGGCGACCACCGGCAGCGCCAGCCGTACGCCCACCGAAAACAGCGTCGCGCCCAGCCGAATTAGCGGCTCCGCCGTAGCCCGGCTAAAAACGTATGCCCCCGCCGGGACCTTTTCCAGGCTTATGGCGAAGAGACGGAGAATTTCGCGGTCTAGCCCCAGGGCGAAGAACAACATTCCGGACATGAGTTGCGCGAACACCAGGAGGATGCCGGAGTCGGCTTCCGTGTTGGGATCGATGGTGGAAGCGTAGGCATATCCGGCCTGCAACCCGAGCACCTGCGCCGCCAGCGTGAAAGCCTCCAGAGCGATGGCTACGGAAACCCCGATCGCCAGACCCACCGCCGCCTCGGCAAGCGCCCACCCGGCTAGTACCGGAACGGTGACGGCGTCCGTCCTTACCACAGGCCACTGGCTATAAAGTGCGAAGGTGAATGCCAGAGCCAGGGCGATGCGCACCGGCTCGGGAGCGCTCTTGAATCCGGGCAGCGGTACGAAAGTCAGGGCTCCGCCGACGCGCGCCAGCACGAGCAGAAACCCGTACAGGGTGCCGGCGGAAAACGTCACATTATCGGGCATACCGGCCGAGGTCTCCGAATAGCGCAATGGTGTAGCCCATTATCCGGTGCAGCATCCAGGGCAGCAGGAAAAGCAGCCCGGCGAGAAACGCGAGCAGGCGCGGTATGGTACTGAATGCGTTGTCCTGCATCGAGGTCGCGATCTGCACCAGACTGATCAAGAGGCCTGCAATGAACCCGATGGCGAGCAGCGGCGCCGCCAGCCAAAAGGTGGCCATCAGCGCCTGGCGAATAATCTGAACCACGGTTTCCGGTGTCATGAGTAGAAGCTCTTCATCAACGAGCCCACCACCAGGTTCCAGCCGTCCACCAGCACGAAGAGCAGAATTTTGAACGGCGCGGAAATCATGACAGGCGGCAGTTGCACCATACCGATCGATAGCGTTACGGAGGCGATCACCAGATCGATGATCAGAAAAGGCAGAAACAGCACCGCGCCGATTTGAAACCCGGTCTTAAGCTCCGAGAGAATGTAGGCCGGTATCAGGATTCTGAGCTCAAGATCGGCAGGGGTGCGCGGCGCCGTAGAGTGGGATATCTCTATGAATAGCCGGATGTCTTTTTCGCGCGCAAATCGCACCAGAAAGTTATGCAGCGGCTTGGCCCCCTGCTCCAGGGCCTGCGCGGGCGTGAGTTGCCCGTTTTCCATGGGTTCCCACCCTTGGTGGTACATATCGGCGAGCACCGGCTGCATGACAAGCAGGGCCAGGAACAACGCCAGACCCAGCAGCACCTGATTGGAAGGCGTGGATTGCGTCCCGAGCGCCTGCCGCAGGAAGTGCAGCACCACCACGATACGCAGAAATGGAGTGATCGACATCACCGCCGCCGGCAGCAGCGTCATCAACGTCAACATGATGACGATTTGCATCGGCACGCTGAGCGACGCTCCGTTCTTTCCGGTCGAGATTCCGAGGAGAGAGAACGGTTCGCCGGCCGCCGCCATAGCGGGAAGTGCGGCGGCAAGGCCGCCCAGGATACGCAGCAGTCTCACCGCCCGGCCTCCGCGGTGGGACGCGCGAAGCTTTCCACCAGCGCACAGCCGGAGGGGGAGAGCGCCAGCAGCA